>DATHJK010000172.1:0-2180 GCA_035316225.1 Pyrinomonadaceae bacterium | reverse complement strand
TCCGCTGCCGATGTTGCGGCGCGCGAGGGCTTGAACTATCTGGTCGTCGAAAAAGGTCTCATCGCGGACACTATCTATCATTATCCGGTTGGTTTGACGGTCTTCTCTACGACGAACGAGTTGGAGATGCGCGAGGGCGCTCTGCAACCCTGCCGTGAAAAGCCCACGCGCGAAGAGTTGCTGTCGCATTACGTTCGCTTCGTGCTCGAAAATAATTTGCGTATTCAGACTGAAGAGGAAGTGACAGGGCTTGAGCGAACAGGGTCGGGCGAGTTTTTAGTTCAAACGAATCGCGCCTCTTATCGCGCCGCGCGAATTCTCTTCGCCATAGGGGCTATGTCGCGCCCGCGCCGCTTGAACGTTCCCGGCGAGAATCTTCCGAAAGTTCAGCACCGTTTCATAGAGCCGTATCCTTACGTCCGAAAAGACGCGCTCGTCATAGGCGGCGGAAACTCCGCAGCCGAAGCCGCGCTCTTTCTCTCCGAAGGAGGCGCGCGTACTTCGTTTGCAATCTGGCGCTCGGATTGGGAGAACCGCGACCCCAAACAGGGCGCAATCAAACACTGGGTGCGCGAGCCGCTACAGCGTCAGATTGAGCAGGGGCGCTTGCGCGTGATTCTCTTCAAAGAGGTAGAAGAGATTACGGAAGATTCCGTCAGATTGAAGACCGAAGACGGCGCGGGCGCGACAATTCCCAACGATGCCGTCTTCGTCCTCATAGGCAGCGACGCAGACTTGAGTTTGCTCAAAAAACTCGGCGTCGAGACAGTCCGCGCCGGTCTCAGTGAAATTCCCGCTTACGACCCGGAGACTTTCGAGACCAACGTTCCGGGCATATACGTCTCAGGCCATTTCACAAACTCGCGCCACATCAAAGAGGCCATAGCAGTCCCGCGCCGCGTAGTTCCGCTGATAGCCCAACAGTTGCGCGCCGCAGTTTAGAAGTTCCCCTGGCAATCCGGGTGCGAGCAATCGCAATCAAGCTCAATCGTCTGCCCACTTCCCTCGCACGAAGCGCTGCAATACTTCTGCCCGTCAGGACACACGCAACTGCACGCAGCATTCTTACACTTGTTCTTCTCTTGTTCGTCAGCCATTCCGAAATCCTCCAATAAATTTTTATAAGAACCGGGGCGCTAGTTTACTCTCGTTCCCAACTCCTACCAAGAGCACCTATCACAACTGCTGCTGCCCGGCAGAGCGCAGTCAGTACCGCAGGCGGTACTGACTCTGTTTTAATCCTCCTAACCTATTGATTCAAGATCACTTCACTCCCATTCCGCCCTTGACCTTCGCGCCGATTCGATCTTAGATCAAGCTGCTTTCTGTAAGAGGTTCAGGATTGCCAGAGAGGTTCATGTCTTTAAGCCAGCCAGCGGGTTCGTCTTTGCGCGAAGATTTTCTTTGGGAAGCGGGGATGCCTCACGACGCTCCAAGTCCTGTGTTCGTTGACGAGAAGCACGCCATTCGTCTGTATCGCGGCGACGCTCTTGAGTTGATGAAGCAGGCCAGAGGCGAGATGTTCGACCTCATATTCGCAGACCCGCCCTACTTTCTATCGAACGACGGCATCACCTGTCAGGCCGGGCGTATGGTCAGCGTCAACAAAGGCATCTGGGACAAGGCGACTACGTTTGAAGCCGTCCATGCTTTCAATCTGGAATGGCTGAAAGAATGCCAGCGACTGTTGAAGCCAAACGGCTCAATCTGGGTGACGGGTACATCGCACAACATCTACAGCGTAGGCTTTGCGCTTCAGACTCTGGGCTACAAGGTTCTGAACGACATAGCGTGGTACAAGGTCAACCCGCCGCCGAATCTTTCGTGCCGCTATTTCACGCACGCGACCGAAACAATCTTGTGGGCGCGAAAGAGCGCGAAGGCTCGCCACACGTTCAACTACGAAGAGATGAAGCGCGAGAATCGCAACAAGCAGATGCAATCGCTCTGGCACATCAAGCCGCCCGCGCCGCGCGAGAAGCGTTACGGCAAGCACCCCACGCAAAAACCCGAAGCGCTCCTTGACCGCATCATACGCGCCTCAACAAACCTGCATGACATCGTGCTTGACCCATTCTGCGGCAGCGGCACAACCGGAGTTGCTTGCGTGCGTATCAATCGTCGTTTCGTCGGGTTCGAGATGGATGAATCATTTATCAAAGTCGCGGCCAAACGCATTG
>DATHJK010000171.1:0-8447 GCA_035316225.1 Pyrinomonadaceae bacterium | reverse complement strand
CGTATTCGAGCACGCCGCTGGTGACAACCATGTCGAAAGATTCGTCGGCGAAGGGAAGCGCCAGCACGTTCGCCTGACCGAAATGTACTTTGTGCCCGTTCTGAAAACTCTCTCTGGCCGCTCGCTTCGCTTTGGCAAGCGAAGAGGCCGATAGATCAACGGCAGTAATCTGAACCGGTATTTTCAGTGCCTTCATCAACGCGAACGTGAGCAGACCTGTCCCGCAGCCAGCGTCCAGAATGCGCGCTCCGGGTTCTAGTGGGAGCGGGTGCGCGCGCAGATAGTGCTCAAGCGAACGGCTGTAGCCGTTGAATTTGAAAGTGATGTCGTATAGGTCTGCTATCCTGTCGTAAAACGACCCGGCTTCGACTGCTTGCTCGCTCGTCATAGTTTCCATTCCCCTTCGCCCGTGCTCATGCCATCATCAGACCGCAGATAATCTGCTGATGTTTCGTCCTTTCGGCGAACGTGGGGAATCATTCTCCGAGGTCTTCAGGTTTTCGGGTAAAGCCCAAGAATAATAGCGTGAGAAGTTTTAGAAAGCCATCGCAGCCAGCCCAATCCCCCCTTTAAGCAAAGAAATGTTAAGTTATCGCAAGAAAATGCGAGCGCGAGCGTTCAGTGTTCATGAAACCTGGCAATCTGAAATTGAGGGAGGGAGCGAGATGAGAAAAGTTCTGATAGCGCTTTTAATAGCGGGCGCGTGCCTGTTCGCAATCGGAGTAAAGGTCTTTTCGGTCGAGAGAGGAGAAGCGAACACTGTCGAACCCGTAGGGGAAGAGCAAGAGCAGCAGGAAAGTTACTACGAGCCTTCGCCTGTGGATAACGGCGGCTTCGAGGTAGAAGTCCTCGTCCGGGGAGTTCCCCTGGAAGAATATCGTGCGCGGGGCAGAACCTATATAGAAGCGCGCGAGGGCCAGGAGTATGAGCTTCGCATTCACAATCCGCTTGGAGTGCGCGTTGCAGTCGCTCTGGCGGTTGACGGGATGAACACGATTGACGCACGGCACACGGCTGCTTATAACGCCAGCAAGTGGGTGATTGGCCCTTACCAGACGATTACGATTTCGGGCTGGCAGATGAGTTCATCAAGAGCGCGCCGGTTCTACTTTACGACCGAAACCGATTCATACGGCGCGCGCATAGGCCAGACTGAAAACCTGGGCGTTATCTCCGCCGTCTTCTTCCGCGAGCGGGAGCGGCGTCCAATTTACGTAACGCCGCAGCAGGATTCTTCACGCGGGCAGAATGATGAGCGCGAACAGAATCAACCTGCTCCCAGATCGAGCGCAAACTCTTCAGCATCAGGTGCCACTGCCAGAGCCGAGAGCGCTAGACCGAGCGCAGAGCCAAATGACGATTACGCTGCAACGGGCATTGGCCGCTCAGTCAACAATGATGTGCACTGGGTCAACCTGGACTTGAACCCGCGCCCGATTGCAGAACTGAACATGCGCTACGAATTCCACGACGCGCTTGTGCGCCTTGGTGTTCTGCCTCGCCCGCGCCCGTACCCAGACCCGATTCAACGACGCGAGCGCGCCACAGGCTTCGACGGCCACCGTTATTCTCCAGAGCCGTGAAAGGCGTGTGAATGGTAGATGGTGAATGGTAAATAGAAAGAGCAGTTCTTCCATTCACCATTTACCACCTACTCTATTCAAGAGCTTCTTCTCAAATCCTCTGTGTAAAGCAGCTTGTATGCGCGGTAGTTGGCTAGAATCTTGAAGACGTAGGTTTTGGTCTCTGGAAAGCCTATGTCGGCGACGAATACGCCAGCGTCCTGTTGATGTGCGCGTTTGAGCCAGCGGGCTACGTTGTCTTCGCCTCCGTTGTAGGATGCGGCCACTGCTTCCAGTGAATCTGTGAAAAGCTTTGTCAACTCTGAAAGGTAAGCGCTGCCGATGCGTATTGACGTATCGGGATTGTAGAGATCATCTTCTCGTAAATTCTGAATGCCCGCCTGCGTAGCATACTTCAAAGCCTGATCTATCGTTAGCTGTAAAAGCCCGCGCGCTCCTGCGGGAGATTTTGCGGAAGGTCGGAAATTGCTCTCGCGCCGCATTATCGAAAGCACAAGCCTCGGATCAAGACGACTTGCGCGAGTGGCGCGAAGGAGCATTTCGCGGTAAGGGACGGGGTAGAGTTGGGACGAAGAAGCTATCTGTGAGTTCACGCGGCTGATTCTGGCTGCCACATCGGAGCGCTGGCGCGCAGCGCTCAACGCGGTCAGGTGCTTCGTTGCGAGCGCGCCGTAATATGATTCAACGGAGTCAGGTATTGACAGGTACGCATTGATTGCTTCACTCGATCTTCCAGCGCGCTCAAGCGCGTATGCCCTGAGATAAGCAACTTCGTCTGCGCTCGTGACCACACCAGTCTGAAATGCTATTCCTCGCAACTCTCCTGCGCTCTCGATTGCGTGCGACCAATCGCTCTCAGAAATCTCCAGGCGCAGGCGCGCGAACAACGCATTGGTGTCTGTCGCCGTGCCCGGAAATTTCTGGCGCGTGCGCGCTATCCAATCAATAGCCTCACTGTTACGACCCGCCTCGCGCAGCCCGTCAATCACGTTCAAGTAAGAAGCCTCTGCGCGCTCGCCCTGCGGAAATTTCCTCGTGTACTCGATATAGCGCTCGACCGCTTCATCAGCGCGGCTCATGCGCAGGAAAGCTGTAGCAAGGGCGTAGAGTCCTTCGCGCCCCTCTTTTGTGAAAGAGTAGTCGCGCGCCAGCCGCTCGAAGAATGGAAGCGATTCGGCATAACGTCGCGGCACGAAAAAGGAGCGACCAATGCCGAACAGGGCAGCAGGAACGTTCACATCATTCGGGTTCGATTGAACGATTGTCTGAAAATGCTCGCGCGCTTCCGTGAACGCACGGTTGGAGAGATAAATATTTCCTCGACGCAGATTTTCTGCCGCAGGCAGTTGGGAAAAGCCGCCGCGTGCGTTGCGATCAACGCTATCAAGGCGACGAGCGCTGGCAAGCGCATCATCGCTAGCCGATTGAGAAGATACAATTTGAACGAAACCCGTCTGAAAAAAGTTTGCGGGCGCAACAGATGTTACGAGGCAGAACAACAGCGAGATGCAAAGAGGCCGCGTTAAGAGCCGCTTCGTTAAAATCTCTTTGAAGGCTAGTTGATTCAGGAAGTGGCAGACAATCATGCGTCAGGCGAATCCTCCTCTATAATCTCGTAGCTTGAAACAATCTCGACGGTCGGGCGAAAGGTCGCAGCCACGCTGCAATATTTTGTCTCGGACAATTCGATGGCCTGAGCCACGGCCTTTCCCGAAACGTTTCGTCCGCGAACGATGTGGCGAACTTCCATTCGCGTGAAACTGCGCGGGTGTTCTTCGCGCCGCTCGCCGCTCACTTCCACTCTGTAGTCCGTGACCTCTTCTCGTTTCTTTCTGAGAATGCTTATGACATCAACTGCGGTGCAGGAGCCTAGAGCTATGAGCAGCAGTTCCACAGGCGTCGCGGCGCTCGCCCGCTCGTGATCTGTGTCAAGAACCTGCGCGTGCCCGCCGGGGCTGATGCCTACGAAGAGGTCTGCGCCTGCGTAGCGAACGGTCGCTTTCATCTCATTCATGATTGTATTTCCTCAAAAGAGAGTTTCAATTACTTGAAGCATATCACGAGAAATTGGGTAGTGGCTTAGTTTGAAATTTCCTCCCGGTATTTATCGAAGCGATAGTTTGAATTTGACCCACTGGAAATTGAGCGTAGCCTTCTGAAAACTCAACGATTTAGCTCGTTTGGTTTTCCATCCGAAGTTATCTGAATAAAAGAGGTCGGCAACCCTCTCAAACTCAAAAGAATCAGAGAGGGCAGAAGTCTCTTCCCCGTACATCAATGACGCAGAGGGTATAGCTTTATGTTCGCCCTTTGTGATAATAATAGCCTACAGAGAAAACCCCCAATAGCTCTTAAGGCGTGACAGACGGAGAGTCTATTTCAGAAATTTCTCTCCCTGCGCAATCTTCTACCGTGATTAGACCTGCTCTCAAGGGGTCGTAGGCGGAAGATTGAAATCTTTGGGCTAAACACCGACTTGGAGGGAACAGGTAATGATTGATCGAATGAGACAGATTACAGCACTGGCGCTGGTGGTATTGCTCGCCAGCGTCAGCATCAGCGCGCAGACACGGCGTCCTTACGGAGGGACTAACGCCGCGACGCGCCAATTGATTCGCAGCATTGAAGACCGCACGGACGTTTTCCGCAATTCGCTGGATTCAACGCTCGACCGCAGCCGCTATGACGGGACGCGCGCCGAGGACGACATCAATCGCTTCGTACGCGATTTTCAAGATTCCGTGCGAGATTTTCGCCAGCGATACAACGCAAACAATTCAACCGCTTCGGACGCGCAGGTGGTCATTGATCGCGCATCTGTGATTGACGATTTCATGGCGCGTAACAGAGGTTATCTGAACATACGTGTGCAGAACGACTGGATAGCGCTGCGCAGAGATTTGAACGAGCTTGCGCGAGCCTATGGCATTCCCGGCGTGCGTGCAACGCGCGCCATCATCTCTACGCCCGTTGGCTCAGTGGATGTGGGACAAGTTGGAGTCGGCGTCGGCGCAACGAACCGCCTGACCGGAACTTATCAACTAGACGCGCAGCGCAGCGACGACCCGCAGCAGGCGGCAGATAACGCCACGCGGGGGCTTCCGTACAATCAGCGGCGTGCTGTGCGCGACAGGCTCACGGCCATGCTCGAATCGCCCGACAGGCTGGCAATCGAGCGGCGTGGACTTCAGGTGACACTTGCTTCATCGCGTTCGCCGCAAATCACCTTCACTGCGGACGGACGGGAAACCGTTGTGCAAACTCCTTCTGGTCGATCTGTACGTTCGAGCGCGAGGCTCGTGGGCGACCAGTTGAGCGTCTCTTCAACGGGCGACCGTAACAACGACTTCAGCGTGACCTTCGACCCGATTGAGGGCGGGCAGCGTTTGAGGGTCACACGCAACGTATACACTGAAGGGATTGGCCGGCAGGTCACGCTCGTAAGCATGTATAACAAACTCTCTCCCGTCGCAGACTTCAATGGCGTTTACACAGGCCCGCAGGTCGGCGGCGGTGTCGGCGCAGGGACTGCAAGCAACGATTACATAGTCCCTGACGGCACAACGGTTATCGGAACTCTAAACGAGAATCTGAGCACGGTTAGAGCACGCGATGGCGACCAGTTTACGCTGACGGTGACTCAGCCCTACGATTACCAGGGAGCACTCATTACGGGGCATCTATCCGGCGTGCAGCGCAGCGGTACATTGACCGGGCGCTCTCAGATGACTATGAACTACGATACGATTCGGTTGCGCAATGGCAGCCAGTACAGGTTCGCCGGAATCACTGAGACCATTCGTGTGCCGAACGATAGTTCCGTGCGCGTTGATACGGAAGGCACGGTTCAGGATCAGAACCAGACCACGCGGACTGAGCAGCGAGCAGCCATAGGCGGCGTCGCTGGCGCTGTACTCGGAGCAATCATAGGCGGAGGACGTGGCGCAGCCATAGGCGCAATAGTCGGCGCTGGCGGCGGCGCAGGCTCTGTCTACGTTCAGGGTCGCAACGACCTTGAGCTAAACAGCGGCACGGAAGTCACGGTACGCGCAAGCTCGCCCAATCGCTAATCTCTCGGACGGACGCAATTGCCGTATAAGAGAAGACAAAAAAGAGGCTGGCTGCCGAAGAAGACAGTCAGCCTCTTTTTTAATCTCTTCTATCTTGTTCCCAGCACCTCAGTGCCGGGCTATTATCAATAGTTATTGACGAACGCACTTTCCTGAACAGCGCAACCTACAGCGATGACGGAATCCATCCGAATCTGCACGGTTATCCTTATGAGGCGCAACTCTACTACGATCTCATCAAGACGGCATTCTGATATATCGTTGTCAAAACGGAAGCCTGCGCCGCACTGAAATTACTATTCCCTTTACAGGTACGGGGAATTTGCTAGAATATGTGGCACTTCACTGCAAGGCGGAAACCCTCTAACCTCTCAAAGGAGAATAACCCGATGAAAAGAATAGCGTTTTTAAGTGTAGCTATTATGCTGACACTTTCTGCTATTAGTATAGTGCAGAGCGTGAGAGCTTTGCCTATTTATTCAGAAAAGGGCGCATAGGTTGTCACTCTTATTCAATCATGCAAAGTTTATGCAGCCTTTCTTGAATTAATAGGCAAAGCCGAGCGTGAGAGCGGCATGCAGTCGCATACAGGCAACCTGCACTTACACGGTGACTGGCTACCAATGCACTTCCCCGCCATGCGATAATTGCGGAAACTGTTGCTACTACGAATACGGTTACTGCAACGATCCTAGTAACTTCACGGCAGCCTTCTCCACTATCTGCGGCGGCCTCTGCGACACAGGCGGCGGTGGGGGCGATGTCTAAGGCAAAGACACTATTTTGGCTAAGGAGGAGTAAGATGAAAAAGCTCTATGGGCTGATAATTATTACGTGTCTCGCCATTAGCGTTGTCCTGGTCATCCATATCTCTCGGCCAGCGACGCCTCTATCGGTCGCATATACGCTACGCTCTCGCGTCACGGAATACGACCCGGCTGGTAATCTGGTCTCAGAGCATGACGAGACCCGCTATGTTTCTACGAACGGCAACTGGCGCGAGGTAAAAACCTACCCGGACGGGCGGCAGATGCCTGAACTTGTCGGAGATTACGAGCGTCAGGCCGTATTCGCTGTAAAGAACAATGCGCTGGTGCGCCTCTCTGATTATAATGGCAGGCCGAACCAGACGAGAGAAAGGTTAATGCAATCTTCTTCTTTCGGGGGCGAGTCTAACATTCTGGGCTACGAGGTTCTTATCGAAAGGAACGGGCCGCAGACGACATACATCGCGCCTGCATTAGACTGGCAGGTTCTCAAAAGGGAATTCTCTCATCCAGATGGAACGTTTCTGGTTGTAGAACCTACCAGCATAGAGATTGGCGAGCCAAGCGCGGAAGCGCTAAATTATCATAGGGAGTGGCCTGTCATATCGCGGTAAGTGCACAAGGTCAATAAGAGGGTAAGAGGCTCGGTTTGGATAAAACTGGGCCTCTTAATTTTTTGACATAGTGAAAACAGAATTCTTGGCGTTATCGCTAAACGAAAGGCAAGATTATCGCCTTTGCGCGCAAGTACCTCGGGGCCGGGCTATTATCAATGGTCTCTGCCGGGACTGTCTCACATTATCTCTTAACGCAAAGGTCGCCAGATGTTAGGATTCTTTGCTTCATTACTTTCACGGAGGACGTTTGATTGATAAGCGCCACAACGACTCTACGCAACCTGCCAGAACCCGTAAGACTCCAGCGCCTGGAAGCGCTTGTAGTTGCCAGCGAAACGCTAAACCGCGCCGCGAGCCTTGACGATATACTTCAGGCGATTCTCGAACTCATCCCCGCGCAACTCGATTGCGACCGCGCAACCGTGTTCCTGAGCGACAGGCGCACAGGCAAGATTCACGCGCGGCGCATGACAGGCTCGCGCCATCTGCACATCATTCTTGAGAAGGGAACAGGCATCGCCGGATACGTCGCAGAGACGGGCGAGAGCCTGATTATTAACGATGTTCAGGCGGATTCAAGGTTTGACCCCACGACAGACCTCAAAACAGGATACAAGACGGAAACAATGCTCTGCGTTCCGCTCAGAAAGACGGAGGACGAGCTTCTGGGCGCGCTTCAGGCCATCAACGCGAAGCGAGGCGAGTTTACAAGAGAAGAGCTTGTTTATCTGGAATCGTTCGCTGCGGTTGCTGCGGTTGCAGTCGAGCGCGAGCAACTGGCTCAGGAAGCAATGCGCGCTCATCGTCTCACGACTGAGCTTGAGCTTGCCAGAAAAATTCAGCAGCGGCTCCTTCCACCGTCCGGCGACATCAATCTCCCCGCGCCCTACTGCGCATGGGGGCACAGCCAGGCTTGCTACGATGTGGGCGGCGACACATACGACGCGCTGATGCTGCCGGGGGGCGAGTGCGCGTTCTGGGTCGCAGACGTAAGCGGCAAAGGGATAGGCGCGGCACTGTTGATGACTACGCTTCAGACGGAGCTTCGCGCGTTGGTAAGAGCGGAGAGCGATCTTGGAAGACTTGCGGCGGAACTGAATTCGCGTGTGAACACGGTCGCTCCGCTGGGCACATACGCGACAATGTTTCTGGGAATAGTGAGCGCTGAACGCGAAAGCATGCGATTCGTCAACGCAGGCCACCTGCCGCCCATCTGGCTCAACACTGACAAGGCGCAGGAAAGGAGTCTGGACGCAGGAGGAATGCCCGTTGGGCTTCTGCCCGGAACCTCTTACGAAGCGGGCGAGACGGAGTTCAAGGCCGGTGAACGCCTTGTGCTTTTCAGCGACGGAGTTACGGACGCGGAGAATACAGAGAATGAGCAGTATGATTTCGAGCGTCTGCACGCAT
>DATHJK010000170.1:0-10018 GCA_035316225.1 Pyrinomonadaceae bacterium | reverse complement strand
GGTCGCCAGAGAGTCCGCGCGCTCGCAGCCCGCGAAAAAATTCTGCATTTCGGGAACGACAGCGGCTGAGCCAGCATAGGCTGCATCAACGTGAAGCCAGAGATCGTGCTTCTCGCAAATGTCTGCAATCGCCGGAACAGGGTCAACGCTTGAGCTTGAAGTAGTGCCGACGGTTGCTACGACGCAGAAGGGAAGCACGCCGTTTCTCTTATCCTCTTCGATTGCATGTTTCAAGCCTCGTGCGTCCATGCGAAACTCCGCATCGGTTGGAATCTTCCTGAGACTTCTCTGGCCCAATCCAAGAGTGATGACACCCTTCTCGATTGACGAATGGGCTTGATCGGAAGAGTAGACGCGAAGCAAGGGCAGGTCTGGTCGCCCGCTCATGCCGTCTTCGCGTATGCGTAGATTCAATCTCTCGGTCGCCGCCGCAATCGCGTGCATGCTCGAAACGGAAGCTGTGTCGTAAATCAGTCCTCCGAAATCCTGCGGCAGGTTCATCATCTGCCTGAGCCAGGAGAGCGCGACTTCTTCCAACTCTGTCGCGGCGGGCGAGGTGCGCCACAGCATCGCTTTGACATCGAAAGCTGCGCTGAACATTTCTCCGAAAATTCCGGGCGCTGATGTCGAGGTTGCGAAGAGCGCGAAGAAGGCAGGGTGATTCCAGTGTGTGAGCGCAGGCACTATCAGGCGATCAACGTCCGCGAGAATCTCTTCCATAGCCTCGCCATGCGCTGGCGGGCTTGCGGGAAGCTGCGAGCGCAACTGGCCCGGCTCAACCTGCGCGAGCACCGCGTAATCTTCTATGTGATTCTGATAGCGAGCAATCCAGTCAACAATGGCGTGGCCGAACCTGCGAAAATCCTCTTCGCTCATGTCGCCCGCAGGCGGCGCGAATCCTGTGGCTTCATTCTCAGAATTTTTCATCATGCGGGAAGCTCTTCTAATGGGGGGAATTTATGCTGCTTTCTGCCCGGCGGGCCGTCGAAATGCTTCGAGGATTTATAAAGCTCAAGATGTCCGTCGGCGGCTTCCTGTGAACAGCGCGTGCGAAGCGATTGCATCTCTTCCGAACTCATCGGCTCGAAATTCTGCGCTATGCGCAGGTTCTGATGCAAGACTTTCAGGGAGTCAATGCCGCTCACGGTCGCCGCGACCGGCAGACTCATGGCGTAGCGCAACGCTTCCGTAGGAGTGATGACTCGCCTTTTTACGGGCAATCCCTCGCCGCTCATGCTCTTCATTCCCAATGGAGCGATGCCGCGACGTATGACTTCGGGTAAGACCTGTTGCTCGAAGCTACGAAAGGTCGCGTCGAAAGGATTCAGGGGAAACTGGCAGGTGTCGAAAGGGTAATCGTGCGCGAGCATCTTCAGGTGAATCGCAGGGTCTTTGTGGCCTGTGAAACCTACGAAGCGCACCTTGCCCTGGCTTCGCGCCTCATCCAGAGCTTCAATCACTCCGCTTTTCATAAAATGCAGATCGGGATCGTTGTCGTGCACGACCTCATGAACTTGCCAGAGATCAAGGAAATCCGTCTTCAATCTGCGAAGAGATTGTTCAAGTTGACGCATGGCCGTTTTGCGGTCGCGCCCGTGTGTGCAGACCTTAGTCATCAGAAAGACCTGATGGCGTCGGCCTTCGAGCGCGCGTCCCATTAACTCTTCGCTTCGGCCATCGTGATACTCCCAAGCGTTGTCCATGAAGGTGATGCCCCCTTCAATCGCCTCGTGGACAATGCGTATTGACTCTTTTTCAGATTTCGCCAGTCCTATGTGATAACCGCCCAGCGCGAGCGCGGAAACTTCTACGCCCGTGCGTCCCAAAGCGCGACGCGGAATCTCCGCCTGAGCCTTGCTCTTCGTCATAAATTCAGCCCTCCTGTTTTGGAAAATATTATGACAGATATGCGGCGAGAATTTGTCGTTGATTAGAAAATTCGATGGAGAACCTTCAATTGCGGAATGCAGAATGCGGAATGCGGATTGATAAGCAGATTGAAGAAAGAAACTGCCAATTTTATTCAATCTCTTCTTAAATCCGCAATCTACAATCCGCATTCCGCAATTGAATGTTTCGCAATTGAAATGGCGGCCAGCAGCATCCAATCGCTTTACTGCCGACCGCCAACGGATTGTTCAGGAGTTCCGGTCTACTGGCCGCACCCAGCATTGGAACGAGTAATGACGGAACTGAAACGTCTCTGGTACTCGCTACTGGTCAGAAATGCGCAGACCATAGAGCGATAGTTTCCAGGCACTCTGTTATTGAGCACCTCCATCCAGAAGTTGAGTCCTCCCTCGTCTGCATCACGTCTCAAATAACCGAAGTATTGCATCAGCACGAAACTCGGATTGCTCTCTCTTCTCTTGAAAGCATCGTTCTCAATAATGCCTCTCAACACTTCAGAGCGTGTGCCGCCGGAATTAAGCATCTCGACATAAGACTGTCTCTCAGTCTCGTTGCCCGCAAGTCCAGCACTCTCGAACAGACGGTTAACGAACTCTGTGTTCGTCAATGAATCCGGGTAAGCCTGACGGAAGGCCGCTCGTGTGACGAAATCATCCGATAGCGCAGTTCTGCTCTCGTCCAGATTCCCACCCATTACCACTCGTCCTCTGTCACCTATGAACTGCGAGTAGGTGGGCATCACACCGTAAGCGGCTTTGTACAGACGATAGACGAAAGAGCCTGTCTGTTGGAATTCATCGCTCATGAAATATGCTGCACTGACATCTATCCTACGCTGGTGTTTGCAGGAGGCATCCGCGCCGCACTGGTTAATCTGGTCTGACCAGTAGTTGAATCCTCCGCTGTCCGGCTCTCTTCCCAGGAAATCCAGATACTGCTGGCGCACAAAATATTCCGAGGTGTCCAGCGGATTCTCTCTGTCGGCGTCCGGCGTCGCTGTGAATGTAGCGTCGGCAGTGTCTGCGACGAGCGAGAAAGAGCGCCTGGATGGCGAGAACGAATAGTTGGCTCTGGAAGGAGTCAGCGTGTAGAAGCCGCCCGGCGCAACGCCGTCAAAGCAGTAGAAGCCGTTCGCGTCCGTAATGGCTCTGGTTAATCTATCACCGCTCAGGGTGATAGTCGCCCCGCTCACGGGCGAGCCGTCCGTCGCAGTGATTCGCCCGCTGATAGAAGAGTCCGAGGCCGTAGGGATGGCTTGCGCGAACGCCGTGGCGATATAGATAAAATTCCCGGTGGCGCTCAGCGTCCAGCCAACTGATTCGGTAACAGAAGCAGCGACTTTATTACTGACGCCGTGACTAACGTCCGCAGCCGTCGCGCCGGTTGCTCTGTTTGCGATAATGACATTTTGTCCCGCATTAGCAGCCGTTCTTGGCCGATTCCCCGTCGTCGTCAGGTTATCTATTATCATGTCGCCTAGCACGACCGGGCCTATTGATGGCAGCGAAGGGGTGGCAGAGTTGCCGCTGGTGTTGGCTGTGGCTCTTCTTGGCGTGGTCTGATCCACTCCGGTTAGTAGAACTGAAGTGCCGACTATCAGTAAAGACTGGTCGAATGTGATCGAAACATTGTTTGTGCCGGGAAGCGGATTGGGAAGGTAGAGAATGAGCGCTCTTGAGCCACCCACTTCAGCGGTGGCATCAGCATTACCGGCTGTAAAATTCTGCGTCCCATATGTGGCGGCAGTGACATTGGCGGGTGGGCCAGTGGCTCCGCGATAAGAGAGGCAGACTACAAGTATACGGTTCTGCTGTGAGACAGCGGGGACGGTGTGCGACCAGGATAAAGTGGTACTGGCTACAGCCGTCTGGCCGCCGCTGCTGTTAACAACCTGAATTGCGGCACGTGCGTCTTGAAAGCTTGAGAGGAAAATAAGCAAAGAGAGGCCAGCCAATATCTTTACTGAGCGGCCTGAGAGAATTTGTGAGCGCATGGAAATCTCCTTAACTTGGGTCTGAGCATTTAAAGAATTGGGGGAGCGAGAAGTTAATAGCGAAATGACCTCGAAATATTAAAAATAATCCGGCGCAAGCGACACTTGGGCAGACGTTATATCATGGATTGCTGCACGGCAGGGCACCTGCGCTATCTGTTGCCTGTCAATGAAATTCCCGAAAGGGTTCAAAAGTCTTCAAGGCCATCGAAGCAGTCAAGCGGAGCGCATAGCATATCCCAAAGGGAGAAATTGTCAACGAATTACTTTCGGCGGTCGTGTCTTAAGTTTGAATATAGAGGCCAATATTTACCGGGCTAAGTTTTTCAAACCGAGGACGCAACTCTTTGCTGTAGAACAGGCAGTCTATGGCTCCGGCAAAAAGAGGCGTCGCAGCCTTTTAACATAAACTTCTCGACACCTAACGCGGTTTCTGTATAATGCGCGTGCATTAGCCCAAAATTCCGGCTGCGGATTTGCTTCAGCGCTAGACTCGCGGCTATTATGCGCAAAAGTCTTACGGTAAGAAGCGGTGCTGTCCCTCGATGGCGCTCGTGAGTTTTCGGTCGGTTGGTCGTTCGGAATTTTAAGTTGCTAGCATTGGCGGGATGCGCAATTCTCCCCTGCCGCCAGCCCAAACTTTTTTCGTCCCTGGTTTTTCGGTTCTACCCGTAAGTTCGGCGGGAAGCCTTTTTCAGAAACGCCGCCGCTTAAAAAAGTAGCAGTAAGAATCTACGCTATCTGGAGGATGAAGGGATGGCCGAAGCTGTCTTGGAAGGTGACGAGCGAACGGGATTCATTCGGGGCTTGGGTCTGCTCGATTCGACGATGATCGTGGCCGGTTCGATGATAGGCTCCGGCATCTTCATAGTCTCGGCGGACATCTCTCGTCAGGTTGGCTCTGCCGGGTGGCTGCTGCTGGTCTGGATAGTCACAGGACTTTTGACCGTCGCTGCGGCTCTCTCTTACGGCGAACTGGCCGCGATGATGCCGAAAGCTGGCGGGCAATACGTTTACCTGCGCGAGTCCTATTCGCCGCTCTGGGGATTTCTCTACGGCTGGACTCTCTTTCTTGTAATTCAGACGGGGACGATTGCTGCGGTCGCAGTAGGATTTGCGCGCTACCTCGGCGTGCTGGTTCCTGCTATCTCGCCTACAAGCTGGATAATCAGCCCGATAAACATCTCGCACGATTACGCCGTCAGTCTCTCTACGCAGCAACTCGTAGGCGTGCTGCTCATAATCTTTCTAACCATCATCAACATGCGCGGGCTGAAACTCGGCAAGATTATTCAGAACATATTCACTTCGGCCAAGACGCTCTCGCTCTTAGCGCTAATAGTTCTGGGAATTTTCGTCGGCAGTCGCCTCGGCGCAGGCGGCGCGAATTTCACGGACATGTGGACGCCGAAAAACGTTGATCCAATTACGCCGGACTTCTCGTTCGTCTCGCCTGTAACAGCAGCGGCGGGCGCATTCGGACTTTTCATAGCGTTCTGTGTGGCGCAGGTTGGCTCGCTCTTTTCCGCAGATGCATGGAACAACATCACGTTCACGGCTGGCGAGGTGAAGAACCCGCAGAAAAATATTCCGCTCTCGCTGGCCGCAGGGACGGGGCTGGTCATAACGCTCTACGTTCTTGCTAACGTCGCATACCTGACGACGCTTTCCATGACGCAGATTCAGCACGCGCCGGATGACCGCGTGGCGACTGCCGCGCTTCAAGTAATCTTGGGAAGCGCGGGCGCTGCCGTTATGGCAGTGGCAATCATCATCTCCACGTTCGGCTGCAACAACGGTCTTATACTGGCGGGCGCACGAGTCTACTATGCTATGGCGCGCGACGGGTTGTTCTTCAAGGCGACGGGAAAATTGAACGATAAGCATGTGCCCGCGATGGGACTCATACTGCAATGCGTTTGGGCTGCGCTTCTGGTGCTGCCGCGCACGCGCAAGTACGGGCCGAACGGGTTGCCGCTGGCAGATGCGAGCGGAGGTTTTCAATACGGCAATCTGTACGGTAACCTGCTCGACTACGTTGTATTTTCGGTTCTAATCTTTTACGTGCTGACGATAATCGGCCTCTTCATCCTGCGCAGTAAGCGCCCGGATACGCCGCGCCCCTATCGCGCTTTCGGTTACCCGATAATCCCTGCGCTCTACATCATTGCGGCCACCGTCATCATGCTCGTGCTCTTAATCTACAAAACGCAGACGACATGGCCCGGCCTCGTCATAGTGCTGACGGGCATACCCATTTATTTCATCTGGCGAAAGTTCGGGGAGCCGCTGGGCGACCCGCCACGCTCGCAGCCGGAGCACGGTTGATCTACTGGATTTGATTTCGAGATGAGGCGTAAATCTTAAGCCGAATCTTAAAATAGAGAACTAAGAAGCTAGTACCTCGTTTGAAAACAGAAGCGACTCTGGAGGGATGAAGGAAGGGATGAGGGCGGAGGGATGAGGGATGAATAAGAGGTTGAGCTAATTGCGTGTTGACGCTATTACTCCTTCTTATTCATCCCTCATCCTTCATCCCTCATCCCTCCCTTCATCCCTGCTCTTAAACTCCTCGGAGGTTTCACGAATGGCTAGTAATCTATTTGCAACGAAACCGCTCAGCCTCTTGCTGCAAGAGATGCAGGGCGAAAACCGTTTACGCCGCGTCCTTGGGCCAGTGCAACTGACGGCTCTGGGCGTTGGCGCAATTATCGGCACCGGCATCTTCATCTTGACCGGAGTAGCCGCGCACGACCGTACAGGGCCAGCGCTCATGCTCTCGTTTGTGCTGGCGGGACTCGCCTGTGTCTTCGCTGCGCTCTGCTACGCGGAGTTCGCTTCGATGGTGCCTGTGGCCGGTTCGGCTTACACCTATGCTTACGCCACTCTCGGCGAACTCTTCGCATGGATCATTGGCTGGGACCTTGTGCTTGAATACGCCGTAGGCTCTGCGACGGTCGCACATGGCTGGTCTGCGCACTTTCAAGAATTCATTCCTATATTCCACGAGGGTATTTCACAGATACCAGCCAAGATACCTCTCATGTTCCGTTCGGCTCCGTTCAACTATTGTGTGAACGCTGATGTTGCAGGAGGATGCCCGCATGCGGGATTCGTCCCGACCGGATCATACTTTGATCTGCCCGCAGTTCTTATCACATTCATCCTCACCATAGTTCTCGTCAAAGGCATTAAAGAGAGTGCCTCTTTCAACGCTGTCATGGTGGGGGTCAAGCTCGTAATTGTGCTGATGGTGATTGGCATCGGGGTCTTCTTCATCAGCACAGCTAACTGGCATCCGTTTGCCCCGTATGGATACACGGGAGTCAGCTTCTTTGGTCATACTATCTTTGGCGAGACCGCTAAGGGCGGAGAGCCGTTGGGCATGTTTGCCGGGGCCGCGATTATCTTTTTCGCCTACATCGGCTTCGACTCGGTATCGGTTCACTCTGAAGAGGCGCGCCAGCCTGCGAAGGATGTGCCTATTGGCATCATCGCGTCTCTGATTATCTGCACAATTCTCTACATCGCAGTCTCGGCTGTGCTGACGGGAATGGTTCCCTACAGAGAGATTGATATAAATGCGCCGGTAGTGGATGCGTTTAAGCGTGCCGGTCTAACCTGGATGCAGTATCTGGTTGCCGCTGGCGCAATGACGGGCATCACCTCTGTGCTTCTGGTAATGATGCTGAGCCAGCCGCGAGTGATGCTGGCGCTGGCACGCGATGGACTTGTGCCAAAGGGCTTCTTCGGTGACATTCATCCGAAGTTTCGCACCCCTTGGAAATCTACTATCCTGACGGGACTGTTTGTCGCGGCGATGGCTGGATTCATACCGCTAAGCATTCTGGCGGAGATGACAAGCATCGGAACTCTTTTCGCTTTCGTGATTGTCTGCGGCGCTGTGATGGTGATGCGCAAGACGAATCCCAATGCTAACCGCCCATTCCGCGCGCCCTTTGTCCCGCTTATACCCATTCTGGGCATTCTGACATGCCTGCTCTTAATGTTCTCGCTGCCTGCGGAAAACTGGTATCGGCTGATCATCTGGCTTCTCATCGGCCTGGTAATCTACTTTCTCTATGGCCGACGCCACAGCGTAATGTCCCAGCAGCGCCATCTCGCGCACGAACTGGCCGCGCACGGCGTAACCGGACAGGCCGTAGGCGACCCGGACGCGCCGCCAAGCAGTCCGGCGGCTCCCGTGGATTCAAGAGTTAAAGAGGATGAGTAGGAGTTGATTCGCTTCAGGAACAGAAGCGTGTAGTAAAAGAAGTGTAAAGCAAGATAGGAGCGCTGCGAACTTCAGTCAGGTTGGCCGAGGCTCGCAGCGCTTCTATCTTCACAGTTCAGCAATGCGCTCATGCCACGGCTATAATTCTCGAATAGCGCGAGCGCAACTGATGAAGAGTAGAAAGCTATGCTTTAGAAGCTATTAGGGAGTTGCAGGTACTCCTCCGAATGAGTAATGAAATCCGCCGCCAGCGATATTTAATATGATCGATAGAATCAAGAGCAATGTCCAGATCATCATGATATTTCTGATGTTGAGACGACCAGAGCTTATCCAGCCCCAGATAAACGCCCATATACCGCAGGTGACGATGCCGATAATAGCGTGAACGGTCTCACCGGCCTGGAATAGCTTTACTAACACCAGTATGCAGCAGATTAGACACCCAAGCCCGCACACCATACCCAATATCCCTAATATTCCCGACATATTTTGAGCCTCCACTCAGATGTGAATCAGAGAACTAAAGTGACAAGAAGTGCATTTTAATCGTCCCGTCCGGCAAGACCATCGACGATCAAGCCAGCAAAATGAAGGACAGGGCGACAAAACAGCAGAAAGAGCACGCTCCTTTTATGCTAACTTGGGTGGCTGAGTCAATGATTATCTCTACACCTTATGGGAATCGCGCCGCGCGCCCCTCTGGATTTCAGGCTCGCAGACCACGCCGGAGATGACCGTTTCCTCTTCGCTGTAAAATTCTACCAGCAGCCCGATCATCCCTTCGTCCTCTTCGTCCAACCCTTTAAACTCTACTCCGAATCCTACGCGCCTGATCAAATGTATGACCTCGCCTCGTAAGAGCAGCCAGCGTTCCGTAGGAAGCCGCAGCCTCACAAAGACATGCCTGCCCACGCTCATCTCGGCTCTGGTCTGTATGAAGCAGCCGCTCGCGCCGAGGTTCGTCACCTTGCCGCTATGCAGGTCGTCTTCGCTCTCGCCCCAGAGGATATATATGGCCGTATCAACTTCTACACGGCCTGTTGCTCTTCTTTCTTCTGTCATCTTTGTGATGTGAGATAGAAGTCCCGGCGAAACTTCCTCATCTCATTTTTCTAACGAAGCTCTGGCAGTTTTTAACGCTTCCGCAACTCTTGCGGGCGAAGTGCCTCCTGCCTGAGATTTCGTCGCAAGCGTCTGTTCGAGCGAGAGCGCCTTGTACACGTCATCTTCTATGAGATTTGAGAACGAGCGCATCTCGTCAAGCTGTAGGTCATGCAATTCCACACCGCGCTCGATTGCGCGTAGCACTATGCGACCTACCGCATCGTGAGCCTCGCGGAAAGGCATCCCCTTGCGCGCCAGGTAATCGGCCATCTCCGTGGCATTCATGTAGCCGCGCATTGCTGCATCGCGCGTCCTCTCTTCGCGCACGCGCATGTTTCGCAATACGGTCGCCGTAACTTCCAGAGACGCGCTCACGGTATCAACTATATCAAACACTGCCTCTTTGTCTTCCTGCATGTCCTTGTTGTATGCGAGCGGCAGCGCCTTGAGCATGATGAGCAGCCCCATGTTGCGGCCAAAGACTCTGCCCGCTTTGCCGCGCACAAGCTCCATAGAATCCGGGTTCTTCTTCTGCGGCATGATGCTTGAGCCTGTCGCAACCGCGTCGCTCAATTCAAAGAATCCGAACTCTGCGGTCGCATAAATGATTATGTCTTCCGCCAGACGCGAAAGATGTAACATGACTAGCGACGCTGCGCCAGCCATCTCCACGCAGAAGTCCCGGTCGCTCACGGCGTCAAGACTGTTGCGCGAGACCGCATCGAAGCCAAGCTCTCGCGCTACCATCTCGCGGTCAATCTCGTATGAAGTTC
>DATHJK010000169.1:0-4775 GCA_035316225.1 Pyrinomonadaceae bacterium | reverse complement strand
GCGCGAGCGCGGTTCGGACATAGAGGATGTTACGCAACGAATACTCGTAGCGCTCGGCGGCGAGCACCCGTTCCACAAGAATTTGACGGAAGACGCCGTGCTCGTCGCTGAAGATTTGCTGCCTTCTACTGTTGCGGAGCTTGATTACACAAAAGTGCGTGGGATGGCAATGGACAACGGCGGTTGGACTTCGCACACGGCGATAATCGCGCGCGGGCTTGGCATCCCGGCGGTCGTAGGCTTGCGCGACCTGTCGCGGCGCGCTCGTACGGGCGATCCCGTTATCGTTGACGCGGACAAGGGCACAGTCATCCTTCATCCTTCCGCAACGTCCGCAGAGTCTTACAGGTTGCAGAAAGCTTCACAGAAGATTGAAGCTTCCGATGCGCCGGAAATTTTTCGTGGCCCCGTGCGCTCGCTCGACAATGTTGAAGTGCGGCTTCGCGCGAATATAGAACTCCCCGCCGAATTCGAGGGAGTAGCGAAATTCGGCGCTGAGGGCGTTGGGCTATATCGTTCAGAATTTCTGCTCTCTCAGCGTGGGCCAATGCCTTCGGAAGAGGAGCAGTGCGAGGCTTACAAAGAGGTCGCGCGACTGGGCGGAGATGCGGGCGCGACGGTGAGGCTATTTGATCTCGGCGGCGAAAAAATCAGCGGGGCATTTGGCGACGTAGAACGAAACCCTGCGCTCGGGCTTCGCGCCATTCGCTTCAGCCTGCGCTGGGAGAAAGTCTTGAGGCTTCAGGCGCGCTCAATCCTGCGCGCAGCCGCATTCGGAAAATTGAAGATAGTTCTGCCTATGATCTCCGATTTGACGGACGTGCGGCGAGCGCGCCACATTATAGAAGAAGAGCGCACGAGGCTTGAAAGCGAAGGCAAACAGACGGGGTGCGTCCAAATAGGCGCTATGATCGAAGTGCCTTCGGCTGTTCTGGTGGCGGATAAAATAGCGCGCGAGGTTGACTTCTTCAGTCTGGGGACAAATGATCTGGTTCAATACCTTCTCGCGGTTGATCGAGGCAACGACGATGTTTCCGAATGGTTTCGCTCGCTTCATCCTGCGGTGTTGCAGAGTATCAAACGCACGCTGGACGTTGCGCTCGGTGCCGGAATCCCGGCGGTAATCTGTGGCGAGATGGCGGCAACGCCCGCATACGCCGTCATTCTTTTGGGTCTGGGCGCAACTGATTTCAGCATGACGGCTTCTTCGCTGCCGCGCGTGCGACAGACTATCTCGAAGATCAAGTATTCTGATGCGCGCGAAATTGCTGAAGAGTGCCTGACATGCGCGACGGCGGACGAGGTTGAGGAGCTTGTGCGTGAACGACTCGGCACGAAATGGCCCAAACTATTTCCGGCCCAGAGCTTGCCAGCGAAAAAATCGAGAGTGTAAAATCGTTTGCGGGTATTTCAACCCGGTCAGACTCCCTATGCCGGTATCGCTCGGCTTAAGCGTGGCGGGGTATACGCGAATTCGCAAATTTGTAAAAATCACAGCCTCCTCAAATTACCTGCCGAGAAAAAATAAGTTCAATCTGTAAGGAAAATCAGGGATTTTGGCGCTTTATTAAACTGGGAAACATAGGTAGCCGGGAGTTACAAAATCCCATTTGACTCAGGAATGCTGGCCGGGAAGCTGTGAAACGACGAGGTTTTATCGCTCGCAGATAACAATTAACCGTTTCCGTTGTCCCGCTTCTGAGATAGAATGTAGCTGAGGCAGAGCAGCTAAGGTTAGCGCGGCCTCCTGATTTCATAATCAATGATCTAGGCGAATCTCTCCCGGCTCTTGAAAATCAGAAGCTTAAACGGCGCGTTACCAGCCTTTGCCCGGCTCTCGGGCGCGCCTCCCTGAAACAAAAACAAGTTGAGTGCATCATGAAGAGAGTTCTATTTATCTTTGCCATTGCGCTGACCGTCGGCGCTTCACAGATTCCTCTGCGCGCACAATCGAGCGACCCGGCGCAGGAGAGGGCGGCGGACACATCCACCAGCAGTAACTCAAGCGGTGCGACGAACGCGGCTGAAAACCCGCACGCAAGGAAATCGCACGCTCCGAAAAAGAAGAACAACAATTCAAACGCTTCCGCATCTGACGGCACCGCCGCGACTCATAACGCGAACGAAGCCAACAGCAACGCTTCTTCGACGGCGGCATCCAACGCTTCGGCCAGCCCGCAGCCTGCAAGCTCTCCAAATTCTTCAACCGCCAGTTCAACCGCAGCGCCCGCGAATAGTTCATCCGCCTCGCCTGCTGCTACAGCGTCCGCCCCGTCTGCCGCTTTGACGAGCGTTTATCGCGTGGGCGCAGGCGACGTTCTGGATATTCGCCTTTTGAACTCCGCTTCGCGTGAATCAACCCTTTTCACTGTTCTGCCCGGCGGGCTTCTTGAATACACGCTGGCTGGCAATGCTATTCCTGTCGGGGGACTGACAACCGATGAGATTAGCGCGCATCTCAAGTCAAAAATCAGGATTATTGACAACCCGCAGGTGTTGGTGAGCGTGAGAGAGTACGTGAGCCACAACGTCATCGTCACGGGACTCGTGAACGACCCCGGCGCGAGGATTCTACGGCGCGAGGCAGTGCCGCTCTACGTAGTTCTAGCCGAAGCGCAACCTCGTCAGGATGCGGGTCTGGCAACCATCATGCGCAACGGCGAAAGCATCAAGGTTGATCTGACGGACGCAAACGCTGCCTCGACCCTTGTGCTTCCCGGCGACGTAATCAATGTGTCGGCAGCGCCTCCTGTTCAGCCTCAATACTTTTACATTGGCGGAGAAGTAGGCTCGCCCGGACAGAAGAACTTTCATGCCGGTATTACTCTGACACAGGCGATTCTCGCTTCCGGCGGTGTCACACGCAGCAACAGCAACAAAGTCAGGGTTTCTCGCCAGGGCGCGAACGGACTTCTGGCTAGCACCGAATATGACCTCAGAAAGATCGAAAGAGGCTTAGCGCCAGACCCGCCGTTGCAGCCGGGCGACCGCATAGAGGTCAGCCATTGATAAGGGATGAGGGATGAGGGATGAGGGATGAAATGGATTGAGTCAATTGCGTGTTGACGCTTTCACTCCTTCTTATTCATCCCTCATCCCTACCCGAATCTTGTCTGTTTTAGCGCTAAGCTGTATTATTCGTCACGTTTGAATCGGACGCCTGTCGTCGTCGGCCAGCTTTCGTCTTTTCTCGCGCCGACATTTTCTCGTCTATCTCATTCGAAAAGATTATGCCTGTCTTCAGCCGGAGGCTTACTGCATTGATTTACAGAAACAGAATCGGCGCTCTTGCGCTCGCAACTGCGCTCCTGATTGTTCCCTTTACCCCTTCAGTGAACACAATCGTCTGGGCGCACATGGCGCAGCAGGAGGACGTGCCCAGCGACGCCGAACAGGCCCTGTTCACGAAGGGGCAGAATCTATATCTTCAGGGACACTACGAACAGGCCATAACCGTTCTACGAGATTTTTTAAGGACATATCCAAATAGCATCATCACAGACCTGACGCTGCTCTGGCTCGGTCGCTCATACATGCAGATGGGAAGATGGCAGGACGCAGAGGGCGTAAGCCAGCGGCTACACACTATTCACGACACGCCGTTCGCAGACGTTTACGACAGCGAACTGCAAACGGCAAGACGCGAAGCCGCCTCGCGCCCAGCCCCGTCTACTTCGTCAACGCCCACGCAATCCGAAGTAAGAAACAGAACCGTCAACTCGAACGCGGCTGCGAGAACCAATCAGCCATCACAGAATTCAAACGTTAGACAGCCGCAAGCGGTGGCCTCGCCGCACCCAGCGACTGCTGCCGCAAGACCAACTCCAACACCGTCCAGACCGGCTCTTAACATTAACCGTTCCACGCAGCCTTTGCAGAATAGCAACGGAGCGGTCGCTCGCAATAACCCTCCGGCAGCTAGACCATCGCCTACGCCCAGAGTGATCGCGTCTGCAACGAGTCCAGGTTCTGAGATTGCGCCGCCCGCGCCGGAGACTTCACCACAAAGAGTTCCGCGCTATACGCCCAGACGAAGAGGAAGACGCCAGACAGCATCGCCAAATTCAATAACAGGGACTCAAGCTACAGCATTGGCAAACGCTAATACTCGCCCGCAGCAGGTTGCAGTCAACACGGTCCCGCGAACTACTACGCCCGTTCAGCGCCCCACGCCTTCCGCCACTTCCGAACCGCTGACGATAGAGCCTTCGACAAGCGCACAGGCGGGCGCAGGGGCGAATTTCACAGTCAGGCAAGTCCCAGGCTTGATGCTCGCCCTGAGAAGCAATTCAGAATCGGCCTATCCGGGTCAGTCTGTGCAAATCCCCATGACGGTTACCAACACGGGTAACAAGGAGGATCAATTCAGCATTGAGACTGATCTGCCTGCGGAGTATCAGCCCTCATTCAGTCTTGCGCAGGGTGGAGCAGACACGGGGCTGCCGATTCTCGTCACTCCGCAACTTGCTCGTAACGCTTCGATTGATGTCATACTCAACCTGCGCGTTCCAGAGATTGCGGCTGACGGGCAACAGCGCCGCTTCTTCATACGCGCAACTTCGCAATCGGACTACCGCGTTCTGAAAGTCGCGGACGGGGCAATCAACGTCATCGCTGCCGCGCTTTCTGCCATCTCCGATGTCTCGCAATCTTCGGTGATGCCCGGCGACACTTTCACTCAAACGATTTCCGTGAGAAACAACGGAACTGCTCCGGCGCGAAACGCCCGCGCGGATTTCGTCTTCAATCCAAACTTCGAGCTTGTGAATGCTAAC
>DATHJK010000168.1:0-8828 GCA_035316225.1 Pyrinomonadaceae bacterium | reverse complement strand
AAGGTGCGTGCGAACTCTTAACCGTCCTCGCGCTGCTGCTTCTCTTTGTGGTCGCGCCCGTTAGACTCGCCGCGCAGTCTCCCAACACGGCGACGATGATCGTCGTCGTTGTAGATCAAGCTGGCGCTGTCGTGCAGGACGCTAAAATTTCGATGGTGAACACCGCGACCGGTGCCGTGCGCGAGGCCGTCTCTGGAAGTGACGGCAGCGCAACCATCCCGGCGCTGTCGCTGACGGGAACCTACACGGTCAGCGTGTCCAAGCAGGGATTCGGCAACGAAGAGCGCACGAACATCGCGTTGCGCTCGGGTGAGACCGCGACACTGAAGGTGACGCTCCTCGCTGGCTCTCAGACGGCGGAGGTCACCGTCTACGGCACAGCCGAAGGCGTGCGCGCTGACCCGCAGATAGGTCGCCGACTAGAAAGCTCGCTAATCAACGAGACGCCGATACTCGGACGCAAGGCGACGACGCTGCCGCTCCTCAATTCGGCGTTCCGGCAGGGGAAGGGCACGGGCGATCTCTTCGTCAACGCGACATACTTCATCACCGGCGTTGGTTCCCGCCGTGCCACCACGTTCACGCTCGACGGCGCGAACAACGATGAGGGGTGGGGTCGCCAGACGATGATCGCCACGGTGCCGCTGGGCGCTATACAGGAAATGACTGTGCTCTCGAATGCGTTCTCTTCCGAATACGGCTGGACAACTGGCCCCGCGTTGAACATAGTCACCAAGTCCGGCACGAACGACCTGCACGGCGAAGGACTGTTCCTGATCCGTCCCGGTGGCTGGCAGGCGCAGACGTTCTCGACCAGGGGCTTCTGCCCACCATCCGTGCCGAGTTGCGCCACGCCCACCACGCTCCAGGCTATCGACCCTGTGGACATCCCGGATGCGCTCTCGCAGGTCTCCGGCTCTATCGGCGGGCCAATCGTCAGGAACAGGACATTCTTCTTCGCCACTGCTGACTACACCCGGCAGAATCGAACAACGTTCCTCTCGACCACGCTGCCTGCCTTCGTGCTACCGGCGGATGGACACCTCGACTACACAGGTCACTATCGCCAATTCCTCTTCGACGGAAGGCTGGACCACAGGCTCACGGCGAACCAGACGTTGATGGTGCGAATGAACGTTGATCGTTTTTCCGACGACAACCCGCAGGACGCGGTTGGCGGCACAAACGCGCCCAGCGTCGCGCGCAGATACTCGCGTAGGTCATGGACGATTCAGGTCAATCACACGACTGTCTTAAGCTCGACCCTACTCAACGAGGCACGATTTGCCTACCTGCATGGCGATCCTGTCACGCTCTGGGAAGCTCAGACACTATCAACCACCTACACCCGCGCCGGGGCTGTGCCGTTCACCATTGGACAGTCGCGCGCCTCCAACCTTTGGGGACACCAGTTGCAATTCGCTGACACGCTTTCGTGGTCGCGTGGCAAGCATTACCTACGCTTCGGCGCAAGTGTAATCCATCACACTTCAGGCGGCACGGGCAGCGAACCCGGCACGGCGATCCTCGGCACGTTCACATTCAGGAACGCGACGACGGCGCCCTTCGGTCAATTGACACTGGCCGACGTGCAGAATTACACGCAGCCGATAGACTTCGGTATCAACAGCTACAGGCTGCCGCAGTGGCTCTTGACCGGCTTCGTACAGGATGATTGGAAAATGCGCCCGGATTTCACGTTGAATCTGGGCTTGCGCTACGACCGGCAGACATTGACGGACGCTACGAAGAATTTCGCGCCGCGCATAGGCTTCGGCTGGCATCCGGGGGGCGATTCGCGCACGTCGATTCGCGGCGGCTACGGCATGTATTACGCTCAGATTCGATCCAATGCGGTCGCCGGTTACCTGGTAAACGGGCTGGACGGATTAACGACCTACACAGCAGTTGCCGGGCAAACCGGCTTCCCGACCTGCCTGACATGTGCCCCGGTGAACGTTGATCCGAGGACGCTGCCAGCTTCGCAATTGCCTGCGCGCGACATCACGATCAGGGCTGGCCTGCGAGACTTCTACCGGACTCAGTTCGCCAGATACGGCTTGAACTTCGACCTGCTGCCGAATTACCCCGATCAACTTGTGAATCCACGCAGCCAGGTGATCTCCATCGGCGCGGAGCGCGAGGTGATAAGGGGGTTGTTCGTCGGAGGCGACTACGTGCATCAACACGTGAGCGACCTGGATCGCACGGTAGATTTGAATGCTCCGTCGGCCTTCGACCGCACTGCGCCCGGACAGGTTAGAAGCGTGGCCGCAGCCAATGCCACCCGTCCAATCTTGCCGGTCAATGGTGGCGTGCGCCAGGTGAACGTAATCATGAATCTCGGCGTCGCTGATTACAATGGATTGCAAACGCAGGTCACCTATCGCGGCAACTCGCGCATGTATGCCTCCCTCAGTTACACGCTGTCCAAGGCGACCAACACCACCGAGCCGGACGGCAACGGCATTGGGCCGAACCAGAGCGTCATCTCGCGGCTTGGCGAGGAAGAACGCGGACTGAGCGTGGTCGATCAGCGGCATCGCGCAGTCATGATGTTCAGCTACCGTTTTCCGTACAACATCACGGCTGGCACCCTGACACAACTCGCGTCCGCTCGCCCGTTCAACGCCACCACTGGCGTAGACAATAATGGTGACGGCGCGAACAACGACCGCCCCGTTGTCAATGGAGTGGTCATCAACAAGTCGGCGTTTCGCGGCACGGCGACCTCCGATGTGGGCATCTTCATAGAAGATCGCATCAGGGTGACAGAACGCACCGCCATCCTGCTCAGGTTGGAGGGCTTCAATCTCTTCAATCACGGGAACTTCCTCGGACGCGGGGTCACAGTCTACGGCGATGCCGCGACACCAGCATCCACGTTCGGCCAGTTCGTTGGCGGCGTCGGCACGACCACGAACGCGATTCCGGCGTTCGCAAACATCGACCCGCCGCGAATGTTCCAACTGCAAGCGCGGTTCATCTTCTGAGTGAAAGCTTAAAATAGATTCACCACAGAGGGCGCGTAGGATACAGAGGGAAGAAGAGATTATTTCAGATTTCAAATTTGAGATTTCAGATCTGAAATACTTTGTGATTCCTCCGTGTTCTTCGTGTCCTCTGTGGTGAAACCCTTTCACGTAATTTAATCTTCAAATGAAAACTAAATCTCTATTCCTCCTCTTCGCCCTCTTCATCACTACAGCGCTCGCCGCCTGCCGCCCAACTTCAAATTCAAATAACGCATCGGGCGTTAGCGTAACGGACGCGAGCGGCAAACAGGTTGTTGTCTCAGATAGCTCGTGCATAATCTCTGTAGGCACTGCGAACACCGAGACCATATACGCTCTGGGCGCAGGCTCCCGTGTCGTAGGCGTTGATAATTCGAGCGCGGAATATATAGAGGAGTCCGCGCAGCTTCCCAAAGTTGGCCCACGCGCGACGCTCTCGGCTGAAGGGATTCTTGCCCTAAAACCTACGCTCATAATCGCCAACGCCGATGCAGGCCCGCCGCAGGTTATAGAGCAGTTCAAAGCGAGCGGAGTCACTACGCTTGTGCTTCCCTCTAACTACACTGTTGAGACGGTCAAGGTGAAAGTGAGAACGATTGCGCGCTCTCTCTCGCTTGAAGCGAAGGGTGAAGAACTGGCAAACTCGATTGACCACGACATGCAGGAAGCAAACGCTCTGCTCAATCGCGCACAGTCGAAACCGAAAGTGCTCTTCGTGGGGCGCGGACCGAACATGCCGAACGCTACTATGTCCGGCACAGGCACAACCATTGACGAGATGATAAGATTGGCGGGCGGCGTAAACCCCATGAGCGAGTTTCAGGGATTCAGAGAGATGACGGACGAGGCTGTAGTCAACGCCGCGCCCGATCTCATATTAATTACTCAGAGAAGTTTCGAGCGAAGCGGCGGAATAGAAGGCGTCCTGAAATTTCCGGGAGTGGCGTTGACGCCTGCTGGCAAGAACCGTCGCATAGTCCCTGTGACAGACATGTACTTTCAGGGCTTCGGGCCGGGCGTAGGCAGAGCGGTGCGTGAGCTTGTCATCAAATTTCACCCGGAACTCGGCGCAGGCACACAACCCGCGCCTTCATCTTCCTCCGGCGGAGAGCAGCGATAGTGTCATCAACGGCGACGCGCATCTTTCCGGGCTTACGTCTGAGGTCAACGAGCGCGCGAGGTCGCCTTGTTCTAATTGCTCTTGTTCTACTGTTAGCCTTCATCGTCTTCCTTTCTGTTGACAAAGGCGCTGTCGAGATTTCACTCGCTCAGTGTCTCTCGATAATAGCGCGTCGTTTGGGCGCTCACCTGCCCTGGGAGTTCACACCGCAGCAGGAAGCCACTCGCATCAACATACGTCTTCCTCGCGTGATGCTCGGATTAATCGTCGGCGCGGGACTGGGAATATCGGGCGCTGCGATGCAGGGGCTTTTTCGCAACCCGCTCGCAGACCCTAGCCTCATTGGCATCTCAAGCGGCGCGGCGCTCGCCGCAACGATGATCGTCATCATCGGAGACATGGTTTCTTTCAGCCTCCCACACATCTTTCAACTCTTCTCTTTCCCGCTCGCAGCATTCTTTGGCGCGCTCGTGACGACGCTCGTCGTCTATCGCCTTTCGACAATCGCGGGACAGACGGTCGTTGCGACTTTGCTCCTTGCCGGAATTGCAATCAACGCACTGGCGCAGGCTTTTTCCGGCTTTCTCACCTTCTACGCGACTGACACGCAGATTCGCAGCCTAACGTTCTGGAAACTCGGAAGCCTCGGCGGCTCTACATGGTCGTCCGTACTCGTCGCGGCTCCTTTCATACTGCTACCCGTCATTCTCTTCCCGCGCCTCGCCCGCCCCTTAAACGCGCTTCTGCTTGGAGAAGCTGAAGCGGGACATCTCGGCTTTGACGTAGAGCGGATGAAGCGCATGGTCGTCGTTCTGGTAGCCCTGACAGTAGGCGCGAGCGTTGCCGTAAGCGGTCTAATCACTTTCGTAGGTCTGGTCGTGCCTCACCTGTTGCGATTGATGATAGGCCCGGATCATCGCAAATTGTTGTCCGGCTCCGCTCTGTTGGGCGCTAGCCTTCTTCTCGCGGCTGACCTGATTGCGCGCACCGTAGTTGCGCCCGCAGAGCTTCCCATTGGAGTATTAACTGCATTGACCGGCGCGCCCTTTTTCCTCTGGCTGCTGCTCAGAGACCGTAAATGGAGGTTGATTCATTGATAGAGGCGCGCAACGTTCAGGTTAACGTCGGGTCTAAACATCTTCTCGCCGGTGTCACACTGGAAATTCGACCGGGCGAGACCGTGGCAGTCGTCGGCCCTAACGGCGCGGGCAAGTCAACTCTGCGCAAAGCTCTGTGCGGCGACGTGGAAACTTCCGGCGGCGAGGTTTTGATGAACGGTCGACCTCTCTCCGAATGGTCTTTGATAGAGCGCGCGAAGAGGCGCGCAGTCATGCCGCAGGATTCGACATTGAACTTCCCTTTCACAGTGATAGAGGTCGTGCTGATGGGGCGAGCGCCCCATTTGAAGGGAGCGGAAGGGGCGCATGATTATGAAGTTGCCAGGCGAGCTTTGGAATCCGTAGAGGCCAGACATCTGGAAGAGAGACTGTACCCCACTCTTTCAGGCGGCGAGCGCCAGCGCGTTCATCTGGCCCGCGCTCTGGCTCAAATCTGGGAAGGTTCAAATGAAGAGCCGCGCTACCTTCTGCTGGACGAACCGACATCCAATCTCGACCTCTCTCATCAACACAGCGCGCTCTCTGTGGCGCGCAGGATAGCGAGCGACCGCGTTGGTGTTTTAGTCATACTCCACGACCTTAATCTTGCCGCGCAGTACGCCGATAGAGTTGTGATGTTGAAGGACGGGATAGTTACAGCGTCCGGCACTGCTGCCGAAGTCTTCACGCCGCGTACTATTCAAGAGACATTTGCCATCCCCGTCATCGTCACACAGCATCCGCGACTTCCGTGCCCGCTGGTTGTTCCCGATGTCGCTCCGTAAATCAATCAAGATCGTGTTCCTGTTAGTAATCATAGAAGGAGTGGGGCAGTTCACCACCGAAGACACCGAAGAGCACAGAGATTACACAGAGACATCCAACTCTCTGTGCTTCCTCTGTGTATTCTGTGCCTTCGGTGGTGAACGCAGCATTCCATACACTCAACTGTAATTCGCTTTAAAGCCTACGCTTCACCCTGCCGCTGGCTCTATAAAACTTTCAGTTTTGATTTATTTGTTAAGAAGAAGTTTTCAGTTGAGCGCGTGGACGATGCTCTCCGTCAACGCATGTATTGCTGAGAGAGATTGCTGGTTGGCTGAGGCTGAGATGAGCGCAGCGAAGAGCGCTACGAAGAGCCAGTTCAGGAGTTTCAGTTGCACGGTTGAGCCGCCGCCCTCGCGCGCAAATTCGGCCAGATTTATAAGATTGCGGACGCGATCTTCGACGCCGTGGTCTTCCCCTACAAGAAATGCGCCCGCTGGCATTGTGGGCTTCGCCCCCTTAGGCACGAGTCGCGCAATCTTTATGAGCGCGGCTGCCAGATCGAGCGAGACGTGAGCGCCCGCGCGAGCGGTGTATTCGTCCGCAGCCGCTTCAGCCGCCTCTGCCCAGGCGCGATCCAGCGCACGGCCAGACGGAACTATGACAAGCGCGTCGCGGCACGCGCGCATCAGTGCGCGTTTCAGATTATCGCGCGCATTAAGATGTCCTCTTTCGTGCGCGATTGCTGCGCAGAGTTCCTGCGCGCTTAGAGATTCCAGCAGGTGGCTTGCGATGAAGAGTCGCGGACGCAGAGCGCCGACGACCGCAATGACCGGGAAAGCGTGCTCTATGCGAAAGGCCGGAATCGTTACCCCTTCAAGCTCCACACGCACAGAGTTTTCAAGCCAGTCATTCAAAAGCCTGCGCGTGGCGAGCCACGCAGAGAATCCGCGCCATAGAGCCAGAATCAGACCTGATATTGCGAACATTGCCAGAAGCGCAAGCTTCACGCTCACATGCTCAGTTGTGACAAGCGGCTCGTAAGCCAGGTAAGAAGGAACAAGCAGCGCGAGCACAAACGAGATGGAAAGAGCAGCGGGCGACGTTCGCAGTACGAAGATCGCTTGCGCACGCGCGCGCGCAGGCCAGTACCGGACGCGCCCTGAGACAAGCCGCCAGACGCCCCCTACCAGCGTAGTGATTAAGGCGTTAACGCACAGCAACGCAGCGAGGGCAAGACTGATTCCGAGCAACTCATACATACTGCATTATCCTTCGCGCTCCAACTCTCTGCGCTTCTCCCTGACAAGCCTCTCAAGCTCATCAAGCAGCGCACGGTCACGCTCGCTCACCGTCTCAACAATGCAGGCCAGCACAGGCTCTACGCCTTCCGCTCCCTGACCCAGAAGACCGTCAATCACATCTTCACGTATTCCCTGCTCGAACTCCGTGCGCGTCAGTCGCGGCGAGTAAAGAAAAGCCCTGCCATCTTTGCGCCTCTCTAGGAGACGCTTCTTGTAGAGGCGGTCTAGCGTCGTCATCAATGTGGTGTAGGCCATGCGCTCGTCGAATAGAAGGTAGAGGTCGCGCACGCTCATCTCGACGCGCTTCCAGGCTTCATCCATCACTTGCCGCTCAAGTTTTCCGAGCGCTTTTATCACGGCCTCGCGCGGGCGTAAGTAGCCACGCAGCGTGAATCTTGGAGTTTTCATGCGCGCGAGTATCTGACAGAGTTAAAGCCTCTGTCAACAATTAGAAATCAAAATGGCACATTAGTTTTGTTAAGATTAAGGCCGTATGGCTCTCTCATGCGTCAAATATTTGCGCTCTCCTGGATATCAATACACTTCGGAACTAAGGAGGAGGTTTTATGAAAAGAATCAGCTTGACTCTCCTATCTCTGGCGCTGCTTGCTTGTGCGCTGTTCGTTCCTGTTTCAGTCCAGGCGCGGGCTGCCGCTGCCAGATCGCCCCAGGTTTATACGCCGCGCATTAATCGGCGCGAGCGCCGTCAGCAGTGGCGCATACGTCGCGGACTACACAACGGCTCGCTGACACGCCGCGAGGCTAGAAGGTTAGAGCACCAGGAATACAGGATTAACAGAGCGGAAGCGCGTGCGCGCTCAAATGGCAGCGTCTCGTGGCGCGAGCGTCGCAGGCTCAATCACATGCTGAACCGCGAGAACCGCCGCATCTACAGACAGCGGCATGACTGGCAGCGTCGCCACTAGCAAACAGTCTCATAAATAGTCTGCTCGCATGTTAAGGCCGCATACGAGGCTTAGCTGGAAGCGAAGAGTGCCGGAGTATTTATGAGATGAGTTCAACAGAGGTCTAACGCTACGCCGGAAGAAGAGACATTAAATCTTCTTCCGGCTATTTTTGTCAGCCCTTCACTCTTCCTTCCCGTACTTAACATTTCTTCCTCCGGCCGCTTCGTTTAAGACTGATTTCGAGGTACTATTAATAGTTTGCAGCGACCGTCAGATTCTCCACTGTGCGAGTTGCGGCTCGATTTTAAGCCATGACCCAAGAAGCCATAGAAGTGCGCGGGGCGCGCGTCAACAATCTCAAGAACATCTCGTTCTCGATTCCTATAAATCAGATGACGGTCGTGACGGGCGTGAGCGGTTCGGGCAAATCTTCGCTGGCATTCGACACGATCTATGCCGAGGGCCAGCGCCGTTATGTCGAGTCGTTGTCCGCCTATGCCCGCCAATTCCTCGAGCGCATGGACAAGCCCGACGTCGTCGAAGTGCGCGGGATTGCGCCGGCCATAGCCATCCGGCAAAAGAACTCGACGCGAAACCCGCGCTCGACCGTGGCGACCCAA
>DATHJK010000167.1:0-13682 GCA_035316225.1 Pyrinomonadaceae bacterium | reverse complement strand
GAACCGACTAAATAAACGTTCTTCATTAGTGACTTCCCTAAAAAAACCATGTCGTTGTTGACAGAAGATGTTAGCATACGCGAGACGTATAACTCGAACCCTCACTATGATCGAACATCTCACAAACTCAGAGAAAATCAGAGATGCCGGGCAGCGCATCGCGGAGTTAATTGAAACTCACGCGGAATGGTTCTTCGCTCAGGACGGTGGCGCGCCCGTCTCTTTACGAACGGACGAATTTGATTTCAGCGTGGCGCACAACCGCCTGATTTTTTCGTGCTGGACTGAGCGGGGCGCGCAGGTGTGGCGCATTTTGGGCTGGGAATTTTTTGAGGGGAAACTGCTACTCGAAGCCGCTCGTCGCACGGGCGCTGTGCGCGCAAGGCTTGAGTTGATTCCGCGTGCAAGAGTTTCGAGCGGAATCGGAGCGGTTAGCGAGTCGCGCCGCGAGCGATGCGAGCGTCTTGCACGCCTTGCCTGCGATATGGTGGACGGCGCGCGAGTCGAGCGCGCTAGCCTTAGCGCAGGCTCTCGCCCCGGCCAGCCCGGTCGCTATGCGCGCATCATCTTGCGATTAAGGCGCGAGCGCGTGGCCGTCGCAGGCATAGTTGCCGAAAGCGATACTAACAACGTGGACGCGCTTCTTTCCTGCACGCTCATCTGGTTCAGCAGGGTTAGCGAGCGAGCGCGACCGCCTTTCATAAACAGGCTGTGGCTGATTGTCCCGAAGAATTGCGCAGAGGCCGCGTCGCGTCGAGCCGCTTTGTTGCGTGACGAGTTGCGTCGCGCAATCAGCCTTTACGAGATTGACGAAGGATGGCAGAAGCTTTCGCCTGTGCGTGCGCTCGAACGTGACGAACTGTGGACGCAGGAGCAGGAAAAATTTCGCAGGCCGCCCCGCACATCTTTGAGTGCGCTTGCTGAACGGATTGTCGCGCTCGCGCCCGAAGCAATTGATGTTGTGCGCGCGCGCCGCGGCGAGACGCTGCGTTACAACGGGCTTGCGTTCGCACGTGTTCGCCGCGTGATTGACGTTGAGCGCGTGTGGTTCGGCATTGAAGGATCGCGCCGCCGCCCGCTTGACGATGAAAGTCTGGCTGATTGGGAGAAGCTTTTAGAAGAGTTGAAGGAGCATCGCCGCGCAGAGGCAGAAGATCATCGCCATGCCCTCTACAAACTCGCGCCCGAAGCGTGGCTCGAATCAATCCTGAGACGCGACATCACGCGGCTTGATCCGGGGCTAATCATCGCGCCGCTCTACGCGCAGTTCAGGACTTCGCGCGTGAGCAATGCAGCCGCTCGCCCCGTTGACCTGCTGGCGCTCCGCCGCGAAGGTCGTCTAGTCGTCATAGAGTTGAAAGTCAATGAAGACCGCGAGCACGTTTTTCAGGGAGTTGATTACTGGCAGAGGATTGAGGCGCACCGTCGCAGCGGCGATATAGAGCGCGCAAGACTTTTCGGTGAAGTACAGATAATGGACGAGCCGCCGATCGTCTACCTGGTCGCGCCCTTGCTCAGATTCCACCGCGCGTTTCAAACGCTCGCGCGCTCGGTTGCACCTGACATAGAAATCTACCGCTTCGACATCAATGAAGACTGGCGCGCAGGCGTGCGCGTTGTGCGTCGCGCCTGTGCTAATCGTTCTTGATTAGAAATAGCTCTTTGTCGCCATGTTTCGTTTGTTGGCGAGAATATAAAGTGCGTTTAATTTCGCTGCCCGAAATCTCAGTCGGTCTGGATTTCCAGCTTGTCCGCGCACTTGAAGAGCGCAAGTCCCAGAACACAGGCGACGACGATGCTGAAGTAATAGGAGATTGTGTTGCTAATGAAATTTCCGGGGATATTGCCCATGAGCGGCACGTCGAATGGCGAGGTGACGATTCTGATTATGACTACAAAAAAAGCTTCAACAAACTGAATCGCCAGATACATGAAGAAGACCTTGACGTAGACCAGCCCCATGTCGCGCATAGTGCTCAATCCCAGTTTCGGGTTTACCACAGACCAGAAGTCTTCCGTGAAGCCTGCGATTGAGAGAGCCATGGGGAAATAGAATATGGCCCACAGCAGAGAGAGCAAGAGCAGCAGCCACATCCAGATGGGTACGACCGTTAACATAGAAATGTATGCGCGCATGGTCGCCACCTGAGCCTCATGCTCGGCCTGATCCATCCTACTCACAGCGGAGTTGATCTGGTTCGCGGGGCGATTCCTGTCCAACTTCTGTAAAGCTTTTTGAGTGGCCTCCGGGTTGTTCTGGTCTGCCAGCGCCGCTACGTCTTGCTGCGTTAGCTGCGCTGATTGCTGCTCGGCCTGCGACGGCATCATGGAGATTGGCGACGGGCCTGTGAACCAACTCAAGTACATCACTATCAAGAGCAGGAAAGTGGGGCCGAAAGTGATTATGTAGATGCCTATGCTCAATCCTATAGGCACGAACAGGTCGTCCCACATGGAGAAGGCGCTGATGTCAGGTAGGAATGGTCTGTCTAGTTTCCCCCATGCGGATTGCTTGATGACCATGCAGAGCGTGCCCAGAAGGATGGCCGAGCCTAGAAGCTGTCCTTTAATGCCGCCGAACATCAGAATGCTGTAGAGGATGGAGCCGCCCAGCAGCGCCCAGAAATGCTTGAACGGGTAGGCGAATGCGTGGCCCAAATCTGTGAAGCCGAAACCGGAGCTGCGGAACTGTTGCCGCACTACCTTCTGTTGAAGCTCTTCAAAAGGCTTGCAGAGATCGCCGCAGAGCGCGCAGATGGGAACTCGTGAGCCTCCCACAAATTTCGGGCACTCCGCGCAGAAAGTGGCGCTGCACATGCGGCAGATGAATTTCGGAGGCACGCCCGCGTGATTGTAGCAGGTGGCTGCTCCCGTCAATATGGCAGGCGTAATGGGCGGAGGCGGAGGCGCTGTTTCGTAATCGACGAATTGAGCTTCTGCATGAGGCTGCGCTGCGAAATCATCTGCATGCGCGTAATCATGAGGCTGCTCGTAAGGCTGTTGGGAGTAAGATTGTTCGGCGTAAGGTTGTTGATAAGGTGGCGGTGCGGGCTGCGATTGAAAAGATTCCTGAGATTGAAATTGCTGGTGAGATGTTTGATGAAGCGATTGCTGATGCGCTGGCGCTTGTTGGGCTTGCGAGAATGGTTGAGCCGGTTGAGGAGCTTGTTGATGAAAATGTTCCGGCGTCTCCTGGTACATTTGCGCTTCGCCGTTGAAGATGGCGCGCAAACTGGGCGCTCGGCCAGCCTCTATCCAGCGCAGGTTGCCTTTCCTGACCTTATCCGTAGGCAGCACGCAGCCTTCAATTATCCATTGCCTGAGCGTCTCGTAGTCGGCTTCGTAAACGGTGCCTTCGCTCCAGACTTGCCATGTATCAAATTCGGCGCTCATGATTCATCCTCGCGTTTCGTGAGTAGTATCCGCTTGAACTTGTGAAGAGCACTATCGTTTTCGTTGGCGGGTTCAGTTTGAACTTCTGACCCGATATTTATCGGCTCTCTCGAATCGGCACCGGCCCACTACTCGTTGTCCTCAAGCTTTAACTTCCTTCGGCTCAAGGCGCGATTGAGCGGGGGCTGTGCTGACGTTGCCTATGCGGTCAATATCTTTTACTGCCTGCTCGGCAGAGAGAATGCCGGACGCGCGCATCCTGAATTCGTCCGGGTTCGTGGCGTTGCGGTAGGCTTCATCCAGCGTTATAAGGCCGGACTGGAAGAGGTTGAAAAGCGATTGATCGAAAGTCTGCATCCCGTACTGCGAATGGCCTGCGGCGATGGCCTCGCGTATCATGTAGGTCTTCTCTTCGTTGATGATGTAATCGCGTATCAGTCCGGTAGAGATCATCACTTCTACTGCGGGCACACGACCCTTCCCAGTAGCCGCGCGCACAAGCCGCATAGAGATGACTGCTTTCAAGATTCCTGCCAACTGTAATCGCGTGCTCTTCTGCATCTGCGATGGAACGGAAGAGACTATGCGCATCACCGTCTCTGTGGCATCCAGAGTGTGAAGGGTTGAGAGCACAAGGTGTCCCGTCTCGGCTGCGGTCAATGCGGTCTCTATGGTCTCGTAATCTCGCATCTCGCCCACCAGAATCACGTCCGGGTCTTGACGCAACGCGCCGCGCAGCGCTTCTGCAAACGAGCGCGTGTCAACATCGACCTCTCGTTGCGTGATGAAAGATTTTTTATCGCGGTGCAGGAATTCTATGGGGTCTTCGATTGTGACTATGTGACCGCTCCGGGTAGCGTTGATGCGGTCAATTATAGAAGCAAGCGTTGTTGATTTGCCTGAGCCGGTTGAGCCTGTGACCAGAATCAGCCCGCGCGGCTCTTCAGCAACCTTCTCGATGACGGGCGGCAGTCCCAGCTCGAAACCGCTTCGGACTTTATCCGGGATGACGCGCAAAGTCATGCCGACCGTGCCGCGCTGCTGAAAGATGTTCGCGCGAAAGCGCCCCAGGCCAGATACGCCGTAGGCTATGTCAACCTCGCAAATCTCTTTGAAGCGCTGCTTCTGGCGGCTGGACATCATCGAAAACGCCATGTCCAGCGTGTCTTCGGGCGACATGCGCCCGGCGTCAACTATCGGGCGAAGCTCGCCCCCTATGCGTATGAAGGGGAGCGCTCCGGCCTTAACGTGCAGGTCCGAAGCGCCGTGGCTCGCGGCGATTTTCAGTAGATCATCAATCTTGACAGGCATGGGGGAATATTTGGGCCTTTCTCAATAGACTTGAGTCGGAGGCGCGGTCTTGCGGAATCTGGGAATGCTCGTGAGAATGGATCGCGCAGAGCGGGAAAGCGCGACTTCTGCACGAAAGAGCGTCAGCGCGGGCTTGATGAAGCGCCACCGTAGAAGTTAAATACCCGGAGACGCTGGCCTCATGGTAGCTGTAAGCTGTTGAAAAGTCAACAATTAAAAGTTGAAAAACCAAAAAGGTAAGATTTTCAAGCCAAAAGAGAGGGGAAGCCGGACGAGCTTCCCCTCTTTAACTTTACATTTGGGTCTTAAGTTCTTAATCCACAGCAGCAGCATGAAGCTTGGAGAGAGGTTCACGGCTCGCTGCCTGGCGCTCGACGGGTTCCTGAGCGGGCGTCGCGTGAAAGCCGTTGCTGCCAGTCTGCTCTTGCTTTGCCTCGTTCACAAAGGTGAGCCATTTGCCCGGCGCTTCTCTTTCGCCGGAAGTTATCTGGAAGAAAGTCTCCTGTATGCGTCTGGTTATCTCGCCGCGCTCGCCTGTGCCGACCGTGATGCGGTCAACCGAGCGAATAGGCGTAATCTCGGCTGCCGTGCCGGAGAAGAACAACTCGTCCGCGACATAGACCGCAGCTCGTTGAATGCCGGATTCGACTACGGGGATTGAAAGCTCGCGGCAAATCTGTATGACGCTATCGCGCGTGATGCCGGGAAGTATGGAGGATGAAAGAGGCGGCGTGATGACCTGACCGTCATGAACCAGAAAGATGTTCTCGCCCGATCCTTCCGAGACGAAACCGCGATCATCGAGCGCAATGCCTTCCGAGAAGCCGTTGACTAGCGCCTCCATCTTGATTAGCTGCGAGTTCATGTAGTTCGCACCGGCTTTAGCCATAGCGGGCATGGAATTCGGCGTCAGACGATTCCACGTAGAGACGCAAACGTCAACGCCTTTTTCAATGGCTTCATCGCCTAGATATTTGCCCCAGTCCCACGCGCCAATGTAGCAATCGAGCGGATTCGGGAAAGGATTAACGCCGAATGCAGGATGCTCTTCATTAAGGCCGCGGAACAAGAGCGGGCGCAAGTAGCACTGATCTAGTTCGCTTCTTTTGACCAGTTCAATGGATGCCGAGCACAACTGGTCGCGCGACAGGCCGTGATCCATGCGATAGATTTTTGCGGAGTTCAAAAAACGCCGCATGTGTTCCGTCAGACGAAAGATGGCCGGCCCCCGCTTCGTTTTATAGCAACGAATGCCTTCAAAGATGCTTGAGCCGTAATTCAGAACGTGCGACATCACGTGCACGCGCGCATCTTTCCATGGGATGAACTCTCCGTTGTGCCATATCTCAGCAGCGATGCGCGGGGTCGCTACGTCTTTCGTCTTACCGTCTTTCGGGAACATGCTTTCGGTCACTCCTTTTGAGGAATATTATTAAGAGCAGAAGAGAGGTTCGGTAATCAAAGCTTATACTGAAGACCCGACCTGCCCGCGTGTGTTTTTTGCCCCGTGTAAACTGAACAATAGCGTAAATCCTCGCAGCTTGGCAAGGCACGCTTGATTCCTGTTAGGTGTTGCGCATACCATCAGAAACCGATTCGTTTTGAAGTTAATAAATTGATAAAGAACATCTTTCTCCAACAGCCGAATGAAAAAGAGAAGAAGTCTCACGCAAAGACGCAAAGGCGCAAAGAGAAGTCGCGGGACGGGATGCCAATCAACCCTTCGCGCCCTTTCTTTGCGCCTTTGCGTCTTTGCGTGAAACCTACTACTTTAACCCGGCCTATCTTCTTCGATGATTCATCACGCACACAGGAAATCGGTTCTGCTCATAATCACGGCGCTCGCGCTATTTCTCTTGAATAATTGCCGCATGAACACAGAAACAGGAAACCAAACCGCTTCATCCAACCCCTCGAAACCTTCTCCCAGCGATGCGCTTTCGATTCACCGCCGCGCAATCTCCATAGACATGCACGCCGACACCACGCAGCGCATGTACGTCGAGGGGCTGGACATCAATGAGCGTTTGCCGGACGGGCATCTGGACGCCGTGCGAATGCGCGAGGGAGGATTGGACGCGCAGTTCTTCTCCATCTGGGTCAACCCTGAGATTTACGGCGACGGCGGACAGGTGGCCGTCAGGAGCGCAGATGACCAGATAAGGTCTGTGCACGAGTTGGTCAAAAAGCATCCAGACACATGGGAGCTTGCTTCGAGCGCCGCAGATATTCGCCGCATCGTTTCCGGTGGAAAGCTCGCCGCATTGATGGGATTGGAAGGCGGATATGCTCTGGACGAGCGTTTGGAGAATGTCGAAAAATATTACAAGCTTGGCGTGCGCTATCTGTCTGTGACCTGGAGCGTGAGCACGAAGTGGGCGGGTTCGAGCGGCGACTCGGTGGGGCAATCACGCGGCCTGAACGATTTCGGCAGGCAGGTCATAAGCGAGATGAATCGCCTGGGCGTAATGGTTGATGTCTCGCACGTTTCAGACAGAACTTTCTGGGACATCGTTAATACTTCCACCAAACCCATCATTGCTACGCACTCGAATTGCCGCGCGATTGCGAACGTGCCTAGAAATTTGACTGATGAGATGATTCAGGCGATTGCGAAATCCGGTGGCGTTGTGTGCGTGGTCTTCTTCCCGGAATTCTTAGAACCCGGTTGGAGCCAGAAAAGGCAGCAGGTTGATGCGCAGATAGTGCCGCTTCTTAGAAAAGCTTCCGACGCCGAAGCTGGCGATGCAGCGCACAAGAAGGTTGCGCGCGACCGCGTTCGCATAGCGGAGTACGCGCGACGCTTGCCGCCCGTCACTGTCTCTCGCATAGCCGACCACATTGACCATATAGTGAAACTCGTCGGCATTGACCACGTAGGCGTAGGCTCAGACTTCGACGGCATTCAGGCCGTGCCGAGCGATCTTTCTTCGGTCGCTCAATTGCCGAATCTGACTGTGGAGCTTTTGCGGCGCGGCTATTCGGAAGAGGATATTGATAAGATTTTAGGCGGAAACATCCTGCGGGTGATGGAAGAGGTGGAGAGACATTGAGCAAGGCAGTTAAATCAAAGAAGCGTTTGCCGCTCATAGGATTTCATGCGCCTATTACAGGCGGACTTCAGAACGCGCTCTTGAAAGCTCGCCTCCTCGGTTGCGACACGGTGCAGATATTCTCGCGCAATCCGCGCGGGTGGATGGCAAGGGCTTTAACAGATGAGGAGATAGAGAATTTTAAGAAGGTAAGAGCGGAGACGAAAATCTCGCCCGTAGTGATTCACGCGAACTATCTCATCAATCTGGCGGCAGCCGACCCCGTAGTTCTTGAAAAATCGCGCGCCTCTTTTCGTGAAGAGGTCGAGCGCGGGATAAGTTTGGGCGCAGATTATCTTGTTCTGCATCCGGGCAGCGCACGCGGCTCTTGCGAATCGGACGGCATTCGCACCTGTGCCGAAAGCTTGAACGCAGCGTGCGAGAGACTTGAGTTAAACTCTTTCCGAATACTTCTGGAAAATACAGCAGGGCAGGGCGAGTGCATAGGCCATCGCTTCGAGCATCTGCGCGAAATTATCGAATCGTGTCCTGACTTGAATTTAGGTGTCTGTCTGGACACAGCGCACGCTTTCACAGCAGGTTATGACATTCGGGATGAAGATGGATTCGTAGCTACGTTTGAAGCCCTGGAAAACAATGTCGGCACGAAGAATATACGCGCCGTTCACTTCAACGATTCGAAGGCGGACTATAATTCAAGAGTTGATCGCCACTGGCACATTGGCTTAGGCCACATAGGTCTGGATGCCCTGCGCCGCGTAGCTCTATATCCAAGCCTCGCTCACGCCGCATTTCTTCTGGAAACTCCGCAGGACGAGACGCGCGATGACGCGGGCAACATTGATGTGCTGCGCTCTTTCTTTCGTCATAACAAAAGGAACAATCATTGATGGACATTCAACTGAAAGACCGCTCGGAAGGCCCCGTCTACTTGCAGGTGCGCACGCAGATAGAGGCGCGCATACGCGACGGCCAGCTTAAATCCGGCGATACGCTTCCATCGCCCGCCTCGCTCGCCCAGAAGCTTTCCGTTGACAGAGGTGAAGTGCAGCGCGCCTACTTCGAGCTTGAGCGAAACGGTCTTTTGTCGAAATCTGTCAGCACGGATTTTCTGGGGAAGGAAAAGAGCACTTATACGGTGAAATAGAAATGTTCGACAATCGCTTGCAATATAGGCTAAGATAGCGAAACCTTTTCAAGGTCGGGAGCGTTTAGTTCCGAAGATGAAACGTTTTGGTCAATCAATTCTGAAACTCGCCCTTACGGTGCCGCACGGCGACCGCGCATGATTCTTGCGCGCGGTTTCGGCTGCTGCGGCTCGCCTTCAATCGCTCAAAATTAAATTTCAAAAGATAGAGACCACGCTTTGCCTGTAAGTCGTCTTCCGGTGCTTTGCGTGGGCGCTCTTGTCTGTGGTTAAGTGTAGATAATCTGTAAAGGTGGCAGCGATGGACGAAAAATATTTTCCCGAAAAAGTTGAAGAGAAGTGGCAGCAACGCTGGCAGGAGTCGGGCGCGTTCGAGGTGGATATGGACGAAACGAAACCTGCCTTCTATTGCCTGGAGATGCTGCCGTACCCTTCCGGCTTTTTGCACATGGGGCACGTGCGCAACTATGCAATCGGCGACGCGCTCTCTTGGTACAGGCGTTTGCAGGGCTTCAATGTGATTCACCCGATTGGCTGGGACAGTTTCGGACAGCCAGCGGAGCAGGCCGCTATCAAGCGCGGTGTGAATCCGCGCGACTGGACGGAAGAGAACATAGCGCACATGCGCGGTCAGATGAAGCGTCTGGGAATAAGCTACGACTGGCGGCGCGAGATTGCCGCGCACACGCCGGAATATTACAAGTGGGATCAGTGGTTCTTCCTAAAAATGTACGGCGCGGGGTTGGCTTATCGCAAGATGTCGCAGATTAACTGGTGCCCGCGCGAGGAGACCGTGTTGTCGAACGAGCAGTCGTCAGGCGGCGTGTGTTGGCGTTGCGGAACGGCTGTGGAGAAGAGGGATTTGGAGCAGTGGTTCTTGCGCACGACCAATTACGCGCAGCAGTTGCTGGACGGAATGCGCGAGATTGAAGCGGGCTGGCCTGAGCGCGTGCTCACTATGCAGCGCAACTGGATTGGGCGCAGCGAAGGCGCGTTTGTTGATTTTCAGATTAAAGAGCGGGATGAAAAGGTGCGCGTCTTCACGACTCGCATTGATACCATCTACGGCGCGAACGCGATTGTGCTGGCGGCTGAGCATCCGCTGTTAGGGAAACTATTAGAAGGCTCTGCGCTCGAACAGGACGTTAAGAGGTTTGCGGAAAAAGTGCGCGCGACGCGCGGGCGTTTAGGGCCGGGTGAAGAGGAAGCGAAAGAGGGATTGAACACAGGCATTCTGGGCATAAATCCATTCAGCGGCGAGAGCCTGCCTGTGTGGATTGCGAACTACGTGCTGATGGAGTATGGCACGGGTGCTGTGATGAGCGTGCCCGCGCACGACGAGCGCGATTTCGAGTTCGCCCAAAAATATTCTCTGCCGATTCGACAGGTCATAGGGCGCATCTCTCACGACCAGGAGCCTGTGCCTACAAGCGAAGGAGGCGATCAGTCCGCCGTGATGACCCGGCCATTCACGGACTACGGCGTGCTGATTAACTCTGGCGAATGGAGCGGGAAGTTGTCAGAGGATGCCAAGCGTGAGATGGCGCGCTTTGCGCAACAGAAGGGCTTCGGCGAGGCGGCAATCACCTATCGCTTGCGCGATTGGGGCATCTCGCGCCAGCGATTCTGGGGCGCGCCGATTCCTATAATCTATTGCCCGAAATGCGGAGCCGTGCCCGTTCCTGAAAAAGATTTGCCGGTTCGCTTGCCAGACCACGCTGATTTCACGGGCGTGGGCCAATCGCCGCTGGCTGGCGTTGCGGAATTTGTGAACACGACCTGCCCTCGGTGCGGGGAAGCGGCGAAGCGCGAGACCGACACGATGGACACGTTCGTTGATTCATCATGGTATTTCTTCCGCTACACAGACCCGGAAAACCAGCAGATGCCTTTCAGCAAAGAGACGGTTGCATACTGGACGCCGGTTGACCAGTACATAGGCGGAATCGAGCATGCCGTGATGCACCTCTTGTACACGCGCTTCTGGACAAAGATGATGCGCGACATAGGATTGGTCAAATTTGACGAGCCTGTGAAGAACCTGCTCACTCAGGGCATGGTCACCAACATAGTTGAAGGCACGGGCGAGTGGAAAGCCATGTCGAAATCTCTGGGCAACGGAGTTGACCCGGACGAGATGATTCAGGTTTACGGCTCGGACGCTGTACGGTTGTTTGTGCTGTTTGCCGCGCCGCCCGAAAACGAGTTGCGCTGGTCCGAGGCGGGTATAGAAGGCGCAGTGCGTTTCCTGCGTCGCGTCTATTCATTCATATGGCGATGGCACGAGCGTCTGTCGGATGCCCGGCAAAGAGGAAGCGAACCATCGCAGGAAGAGTTTTCACTGACCGCGCGTTCGCTAAGACGAAAGACGCACCAGACGATTGCGCGCATCACAGATGATTTTGAATCGTTGCATTTTAACACGAGCGTCGCCGCGTTGATGGAGTTGTCAAACGCGCTTTATGATTTCAACGCGCAGCCCATTGAAGCTTCCGTTTCCGATGTCTACGCGGTTCGTGAAGCGCTGGAATCACTGGTCTTGATGCTCGCGCCGTTTGCTCCGCACTTCTCGGAAGAGATGTGGGAAGCATTGGGACATGAAGGCGGATTGATTAAAGGCAGCGCTCGATGGCCGAAGGCTAAAGAGGAGTTGGCGCGCAAAGAGGAGTTGGAGATTCCCGTGCAGGTAAACGGGAAGCTGCGTTCGCGTGTCGTCGTTTCGCCGGACATTTCCGAAGAGGAGTTGCGCTCGTTGGCTCTGGCCGACGAGAAAGTTCAGGGCTACACTGGCGAGCGCGAGATTGTTAAAGTGATAATAGTCCCGCAGAGGCTCGTTAACGTGGTCGTCAAATAAGAGAGATATGAATCGCACATCAAAAGCCGGGCAAGTCAGAGCCTTGAGTAAGGTCGCTGTCTTGCTCGGCCTCTTTCTTTCGCTCTTACTGGTTTTCGCCCAAAATTCTTCCGGCGTTCTCCACGCAGGTCAATCACAAAATCCAGCGAAGAAGGCAAAGCGCGTTGTAGTGATTTCGCTGGACGGTCTGGACGCGCGCTACCTTCAGCGACGCGACGAGTTTCATCTAAAAATTCCTACGCTCAGGCGTTTGATGAGCGAAGGCGTCTCGGCTCGCGGCGTTCTCACAGTCTACCCGTCCGTGACTTACCCTGCGCACACCAGCCTTGTGACGGGCGCGTATCCTGCTCGTCATGGAATCTTCGGCAACGAGCGATTCGAGCCGCCGGGGACGCCGCAGACGGGCGACTGGAACTGGTTCGCGCGATACATTCATGCGGATACTTTGTGGGACGCTGCCGGGAGAGCGGGACTGAAGACTGCCATGATCTCATGGCCTGTGAGCGCGGGCGCGGGCGATTACAACCTGCCGGAGATTTTCAAGAGCGGCATTTCATTACAGGAAGCTCTGGCGCGAATCATCGCAAACACGCGACCGCAAGGTCTCTTTCAAGAGATTACGCGATATGATCCTGCGCTCTATCAAAACGCTAACGCGGACGAGCAGGACGACCTGCGCACGCGCGTTGCCGAATACATCATCACGCAGAAGAAGCCGGACGTTACGCTCATACACCTGTTCGACCTTGACCACTTCCAGCACAAGTATGGCCCGTTCACTTCGGAAGCTTTCGCCATGCTTGAGAAAGAGGATGGTTATGTCGCCCGCATCCTGTCCGCCGCCGGAACTTTAGACGAAACGGCGGTCTTCATCGTCAGTGACCACGGCTTTCTGCCCATCTCGAAACTGATTCACCCGAACGTGCTGCTGGCCGAGGCAGGGCTTTTAAAAGTGACAGGAGAGCGTGACCAGCAGGGACACCCGATTGTCACAAACGTTCGCGCCATAGCGTATGTCACAAGCGGCTCGTGCTCTATCATCATGCGCGACCCCGCCGACCGCGATGCTTTGAAACGCGCGCGAGAAGTTTTCCTGAGATTCGCAAGACAGAACAGTAACGCGCTCAGTCTGGTTGAAGGCGCGAGGATGAGAGAGTTCGGCGGAAACACGGAAGCAGCGTTCATGCTGGACGCAGGCGACGGCTACAGCTTCGGAAACGATTTCACGGGCGCGGTTGTGACGCCTAGCCAGCAACTGGGGCAACACGGCTATTTCCCAACACGCTATCGCACATCATTCATAGCGGCAGGCGCAGGGCTGCCCGGGCATCAGGAGCTTGGCGACATTCGCCTAATTGACATTGGCCCAACCATCGCTGCAACGCTCGGCCTCACTCTACGCGATGCTGATGGAAGAGCATTGCGTCTCAGATAAATTAGACGCGGCGAAAAGAATCGAGTGATTAAAGCAATCGCTTTTTTCTTCCCCGCGTCTATTTGGTCTCCCACTTCCGGCGTCTCTTCTATTCTTTGTCTTTAACAACAGACCAGAAGCGCGCTGCCAGGCGTTCCCGTTCCTGCTCTGTGCACGGCGGGCGAAAGCTGCGGCGAACCTTTATCTCAAGACCTGTGGCTATCTCTACCCATTCGGTCAGGATGTGACTTGTGAGGCGTCTAGGGTCAGCGGCCAATGCTGTCAAAGATGAGGTGGAAGCTTCAGGCGCGTGAATGGTCGCGGGCGCTTTCATAGAATCGGAGAGCCGGCGCTGGCCTGCATTGTTTCTCTTCTGAGAGTCGCGCCGCGCTTCGTCACTAATCAGGTCGCCTTCATGGCTTTTCGCAAGCGCGCCGTTGACAAATTTTTCCATAGACCTCAAATCCAGCGCGCTTATGATCTCTTTGATTTTTATAACAGACCAGTGCT
>DATHJK010000166.1:0-2592 GCA_035316225.1 Pyrinomonadaceae bacterium | reverse complement strand
GCTTGCTCAAAGAGGTGACAGCCGTCTGGCGTGCAGAACGACCTGCTCGGGAACGGGCGCACCGCTTACGATCATTGATCCGCGCGGCACGCTCAACCGAGCAGGTCGTTCTGCACGCCAGACGGCTGTCACCTCTTTGAGCAAGCAGCAGGTCAAGAACCTGGTCGGTATCTTCAGAACGCCATGCGGCGTATTCTGGATCAACCCGTCGGTTATTGACATCAACCTGAGCAACTGCTCTGGCTCGGGTCGCGGCGCATTAGGGTTCGGCACCACGCCGTTCGCCGGACAGGTATTCTTCAACGCCGCGCCCGGACAGACCGGCAACATGGAGCGCGCCTTCATCAATGGCCCGTTCATCTTCAACATGGATGCTTCTATCATCAAGAACATCCGGTTGACGGAGAACACCAGGTTGCAGCTACGTGTTGAAGCCTTTAATCTTTTGAACAACACTAGCTTCTTCGTTTCGCAGTTCGGCAGTAACTCGAACATTAACAGTTCGACCTTCGGTCGCAGCACTACAGCCTTCGACCCGCGTGTAACGCAGTTTGCCGTCCGCCTTGAGTTCTAACGATAGAGCGGTTTTCGGCAAACTTCATTCTTACACCTCAACGGGCGTTGCTTCCCACAAAGAAGCAACGCCCGATTTTTTTTAAGGGATGAGGGATGAGAAAGAAGTGATGAATGTAGAGTGCAGAGTGATGAATTAAAGACTAACTCTTCTTATTCATCAATCCGCATTCTGCACTCTGCACTTTTTCCTCATCCCTTTTATGCTACACTCGCTTTCGGCTGACTTACTGCTTTGTCTTCGGCTGGAATTCTTCCCGTATGGCGACGCTCGCTGTCAACAAGCTGTCACTTGCCCCGCTCGGCGCAGGCGATCTGATAGACCGCGCGGTCAGGCTCTACCGTCGCCACTTCCTGACGCTAATACGCATCTCCACTCCGCCTGTCGTAGTCTCTGTAATAGGCACTGTGATGATGACGATAGGCATGCGCGGGATGTCGCAGACGCCCGACGAAATGCAATTGGCGCTCTATGGCGCGCTCGTCTTCGTGGGAGTTCTGCTAAGAGCGGGCGGAACGCTGCTCACATTGATAGTGATGGGCGGAGCGACGCGCAATCTTGTGACGCATCTGCTGTGGAACGAGCCTGTGACGGCACGCGCAACATACCGCAACGTGCGCTCGCGCTTCTGGGGCTTGCTCGGCGCGAGCATACTCGTCGGCGTCTGGATTACTTTCACCGCCTTCATTTCTATCATCGCCTGGTACTTCGCTACGATTATTCTTGTCCTGGCTGCTGTGGCTTTCGCGCAGGTGGCCCCAGCGTGGCTCTCCGCTGTCATAGGCGTTATCGGAACAGTCATAGGCATCTGCGCTGCGATGTTTCTCTTCTTCTTTCTGGCGGGGCGCGTGGCCTACGTGCCGCAGGTGATGCTGGTCGAGGGCAAGGGAGTCTTCGATGCGCTGGGCAGAAGCTTTTCGCTCGCGCGTGGGAACGTGCGCCGATTGATGGCTATGACCGTCTTCACGACGTTCGCAGCCTATTCGGCGTTGATGATTCTGATAATTCCTTTGGGGTGGTACGGCTACCTGCACGGCATTGACCCGTCGCCGTGGAGCATGGAGCACGCGCCCGCGTGGTTCGCTGTAGGTTATCAGGTGCTGGGCGAAGCAAGCTCCATACTGCTCTTGCCCGTGTGGATGCTGGGACTATCCTTGCTTTACGTTGACGAACGTGTCAGGCACGAGGGCTACGATATAGAGTTGATGGCGGCGCGACAACTGGGGCCGATGCCGCAACCCACGCGCCCACGCGCGGGAGGACAGCATACGGGGCCTTACACGCCTGCGATTGTAAGCTCTGCGTCGCAGCCTCCGCCTCAAAGGCATCCACCCGGCAGCAACTGGTCTCCCGGCTCAACGCTCGGCCTGCGCTAAAGAGAGAGAGACTTTCGGGGAGAAGTGCGCGCATATCTGTCAGAACTTGAAGTTGTGCGGCGCGGGCAGCGGAATTAAACATGCTCTCGAAATTTAATGAACGCTAAACGAATAGCATTTGTCGTCTTCATAATTCTGCTCACATGCTTGCAGGCGCGCGCTGCCGTTTCGCTTGCAGATTACCGCGAGCGTGTGCGACGTGCGGCGAGCTACATGGAGACGCTGCCTGCATCTGAAGAGAGTGAGAGCCGCGCTGCTTACGAAGCGCGTAGCGCTCGCACGATTCAGAATGTCCGCGCTCTTCTCCCCGCGACCGAGACGGTGGAATGGAATGGAACTCAAGCGAACGTTGATAACTCGTGGCTGGACGAGGCGCTGAAAAATTATGCGCAAGTTCCGGCTAATGACCCTCGCCGCGCGGAAGAGGCGGGGCGCATCGGTGAGCGTCTGCGAGCGATTGAAGAGCATATCTCTGAAATGATGGATCAACAATCTGCCGGTGTAGCAAAGACGCAGACAAAAGAAGAGGCGAAAGCAAAGCTTTCGAGCATACTGCGCCGCGACGAGTATCAGGAACGCAGCCAGCAGCAGAGCGCTTTGAGCCGATTCTGGCAGCGCTTTCTTAAATGGCTGCGCGACCTC
>DATHJK010000165.1:0-7005 GCA_035316225.1 Pyrinomonadaceae bacterium | reverse complement strand
TTTCTATGCGATGCACAGTGTCTTCCGTCTCAGTCTCTACGCGCCCGCCGCGCACGACGACGAGTTGCAGAACTTGTGTATCAGGGCTGTCAGCCGTCGGGTAATAGACTTCCGTCATCGCGCCGCCCTGAAGCGTGAACCAGACTTTCGATTGAAGACTGTTCGCCGTTCCTACGGCCTGCTTGCCCGCGCCGGGCCAATGCGCGTCATCTCCGGGCGCGCCCGGCGCAAGACTGTTTTCGCGCTCGGTGGAAGCGGGCTGCATTGTGCAGAGGAGCGGAGATGCCAGAAGAAGCATGAGCGCAGCATCCCTCGTCCGTCTTCTTCCTCGCATTGAGCCGGAATAAAGATATTTCAGAAAGCTTTGAAATGAATTTTTCAGAAGAACAATCCTTAACCCTTGCGACGACCCAGCATGTCAAGGCCGACCGCTGCAACCAGAATCGAGCCTTTGATTATGTCCTGCACGAAGTCGGAGATTTTTGCCAGCGACATGCCGTTGTCCAGACTCGCCATGAAAAGCGCGCCCAGACAGGCTCCGAAGATCGTGCCGCGCCCGCCCATCAAACTCGCTCCGCCAATAACGCAGGCCGCAATCGCATTCAACTCAAGCAGCGTCCCCGCATCGGGCGTCCCTGCGCCCACGCGCGCAGTGTAGATGATGCCAGCCACACCGGCGAGCGCTCCCATGATGCAGAAGACCGCTAGAATGTGAAGGCGCAGGTTGATGCCGGAAAGTCTAGCCGCATCCGGGTTGCCGCCAATGGCGTAGAGGTAACGACCGAAAGTGGTGTTCTCCGTGAGGAACGCCCCCAACACGGCGACGGTAATCAGAATAATGACAGGTATGGGTACGCCCGCGTAACTGTTCAATGCCCAGATGAAGCCTGTGATGACCAATGAAGGAAGTAGAATGCGCAGGACGAGTCCCGCACTGCTCGCCGCCGATAAACCGTGACGACGACGCGCGCGCTGCCTTTGGATGTTGATGAATACTATGGCCGCGACCGCCAAGACCGCGATGGCCGCTCCTACAGGCTTAGCCACGTACTGCTCGCCTATGTTCTTAAAACTTTGTAAGGGGATGGGGATAGTATTCCCTTTGGTCAACCCTTTTATAGCGCCGCGCCAGACTAGCAACCCGCCCAGTGTGACAATGAACGCAGGAATGTTGGCATAGGCCGTCAGCGCTCCCTGCAATGCGCCTACTACCAGACTGACGACGATGGCGGCGGCGACCGACGGCAGCAGCCCCCAGCCGAACGACCACATTAGAATCGCAGCGATGCCTCCGCTCAAACCCACGACCGAGCCTACAGAGAGATCAATCTGCCCGGTCACTATCACCATCAACATTCCTACGGCCAGCACGCCCGTCACAGCCGTCTGGCGCATCAGATTTGAGAAGTTGCGTGATTCTAAAAATACGCCGCCCGTGCTGTAAGTGAAGATTAACCAGATTGCTATGAGCGCGAAGACAAGCGTGTAAGCGCGTAGCGCATCGGTCGTAATCTTCAGTCCTCCTATACGCACTTGCGGCGCAGCGTCCGCAATCACAGGAGGGCGGTCAACCGCAGGCTCGTTTGCGACAGGCTCATTGGTCATCCGGCTCATCAGTTAGACCTTTCTGAAGTAGACAATAGCAAGTAGAAGTAGCAAGTGGATTTTCAGAACGTTCTATGCAGAGAGATAAACTTCAATCTGGAAAGCTGCTCAACTCTCTTCATGCTATCTACTTTCCAACAACTACTTCTTTAGCGTGCCCTGTGGCGCAGGACATTACTGCTTCGGGCGTGGCTTCTTTGCGTTTGAATTCGCCGGTCACGCGCCCTTCGTGCAAGACGAGTACGCGGTCAGAGAGGCCCAGCACTTCCGGCAATTCTGAAGAGACAAGCACGATTGCCAGACCTTCGCTTGCGAGGCGGTTCACCTGCGCGTAAATCTCCTGCTTCGCTCCTACATCAATGCCGCGCGTAGGCTCGTCCAGAAAGAGCACGCGCGGTTTCGTCAAAAGCCATTTCGCCAGAACCACCTTCTGCTGGTTGCCGCCCGAAAGCGTGCCGACAATCGTGTAAACGTTATTTGCCTTCACGCGCAATTCGCGTGAAGCGCGCTCGCCTGCGGCGGCTTCGGCGTCCATATCCGTCACAAACCGCCCCGACACCTTGCGCACACTCGCCAGCGTCATGTTGTTCAAGATGGTCTGATCCAGAACCAGTCCGAAACGTTTTCGATCCTCGGTGACGAACCCCAAGCCCTGCCTGATTGCCTCTGAAGGACTATTTATGCGCACGCGCTTTCCTTCTATGAAAATCTCTCCGCGCACACGGCCAGCGTGCGCGCCGAAAATCGCCATCAGCAGGTCGCTGCGTCCCGCTCCCATCAAACCCGCCACGCCCAGAACTTCGCCGCGACGGACGCTGAAGCTCACATCTTTGACCAGAAATTTTCCGGGAACATTCGGGTCTTCTACCCTGATATTTCGCACCTCGAACACGGCGTCCCCGGCCTCGTGAACAGGCTTCGGGAAGATGTCTCCGACTTCGCGCCCGACCATGCGCGCTATCACACTGGCTTCGTCCAGATTCTCCTTACGGTCAGTTCCGACCGTGCGCCCGTCGCGCAGCACAGTGATGCGGTCGCTCAAGCGAAAGACCTCTTCAAGCTTGTGCGAGATGTAGATCATGCCGACGCCGCGCGAGCGCAGGCTGTCCAGAATTTTGAAGAGCGTTTCGACTTCAGCATCCGTTAGCGCCGCCGTAGGCTCGTCCAGCACAAGTATGCGCGCATTCTGCGAAAGAGCCTTTGCTATCTCGACAAGTTGCTGCTGGCCTATCCCTAGATTGCGAACGGGCGTGAGCGGGTCAATCTTCAGATGAAGCTCGTTGAGAAGGGCTTGAGCGCGGCGGTAAAGCTCATCCCAGAGAATCACGCCGAAGCGTCGCGGCTCGCGCCCCAGGAAAATGTTCTCGCCCACCGTCATGTCTTTGACGAGCGAGAGTTCCTGAAAGACTACGGCGATGCCTGCCGTTTCCGCCTGTCGAATATTGCCGAACCGCTGCACCACTGCGTTAATGCGAATCTCTCCGCCGTAACTCGGATAAGGGTAGACGCCGCCGAGCACCTTCATCAACGTTGACTTGCCCGCGCCGTTCTCGCCCACGAGCGCGTGAACTTCTCCCGCGTGAAGATCGAAAGTCACACCGTCGAGCGCACGAACGCCGGGAAAAGTCTTCGTGATGTCGCGCATCTCAAGAAGCGCAGGGTTATTGTCGTCGGCCATCTCTCCTCTTTAACTTTTTTAGAAAGAAGGGGTCAGGTTGCAGATGAGCGCGAAGAGTTCCGTATACTCTTCCTCGCGCCTGTTCATGCTGTTTGTGTTGCCCTGCGGCGCAGGGGCTTTCGGCCACTGGTTGCGCGGCACGTTGGTATAGACCTCTTCCAGCTTGTGATAGCCATCGCTTATCACAGTGCTAGCCATGTTCTCCCTATCAACCGAGATGGGTTCAATCAGGATTGATGGAATCGCTTTCCTGCCATTATCCACTGTGTCATGCGTGTCAACTCTCTCGCCGTGCGCAAGCTTGACCGCCGCATCCACCGCAGCAGTAGCCAGAGGCTTTATGGGTTTGTAAACGGTCATCGTCTGCTTGCCTTCGACGATGCGCTGGCACGCGGCGAGTTCCGCGTCCTGGCCTGATACCAGAACCTTGCCCGTCAGATTCTGTCCTTCGAGCGCGCGGATTGCGCCGCCCGCCGTCCCATCGTTTGAAGCAACTATGGCCTGCACGTTGTTGCCCGTCTGCGTGAGCGCGTTCTCCGTGATGTTCAGCGCCTCTTCGGCCTTCCACTCGCGCGCGGGCTGGTCAACGACGATTCTTATATCGCCGCTATTGACGGCAGGCTGCAACACCTGCATCTGCCCGTCGTGAAGAAGCTTCGCATTGTTATCTGTGGGCGAGCCTTGCACGAGCACGAAGTTGGCTGGACGGGGCACATTCGGAAGCTGCTTGACGTGATCCAGCAGGTACTGCGCCTGCATCTGGCCTATCTTGACGACCTGATGAGAGACGTACAGGTCAACATCGCTGTTGCGAATCAAGCGGTCGTAACTGATGACGGGTACGTTCTGACGATGCGCCGCTTCGACGATTGAGGCCGCAGCCTCGCCGTTGTGCGGAGCAACTATCAGAACGTTCACGCCCTGCGTCAGAAGATTCTCGGCCTGCGACTGTTGAAGGCTGTCGCTTCCATTTGCGACCAGGATGGTAACCTCGACGCCCAGTTCGTGCGCGCGAGCCTCCACCATCTCTCTGTCACGCTGCCAGCGCTCTTCTTTGAGCGTGTCCATCGAAAAGCCTATGCGAACTTTGCCACCGCTGCTTCTCGCCTGATTGCCCCCCTGAGTGCTCTGCTCCGGCGCGTTGACACATCCTGCTGCTATGAGCGCCGTTCCCATCAAGAAGATAATAAACTTTTTCAGAGATCGCATAGACAGTACCTTTCTTTTGTCGCCTGAAACCGCCGAACGCGCGAAGTTGGACAGATAGAAGCTGGCGCTCTACGACCGCGCGCGCCACTCCTGTCTGACATACTTCTGATTGAAGGGGAACTTACCTGTGACCCTAAGCTTAACAAAGCCCACGAGAAAATTCTATTGAATTTTCTTATCTTCGGTGCTATTTTGCGCTCATCCCTTATTTTTCTACGCAAGACTGAAAGTGTGCGTTAGAAGCTTTAATCTTTTCCCCCCGACAAGTTTGATAGATAACGCAGTAGTGTAAGCCGCGCGGAAGAGAGATGCTCTTCGACTCGCGGCAGACTCCTCTGATTCTCGCTAGTAAGCCGGGCGAAGAATAGCCCGTCTCAGGTGGCGGGTCATTTTCAATTTTGAACAAAGATGGAGATTGCCGGGCTATGTGTGTTAGCGCACAGACATATGCCCTCTCTGCGCATTAAATCAGTGCCGACTTTAAAAGTCCGACCGTATGATGAGTAATTAGCGATTCCATCCTTAGAATTAGATTGCTTTTCTTTATCCGTTCAACAGCGAAAATGGCCCATTACTCCGGCCCGTATATCTTTGACAGGAGGGGAGAATAAATCCATGAATCCCAGATTCCATCTCGTCCGAGCAATTCTTTGCAGCTTCACGGTTCTTCTGCTTGCGGCAAGCGCGAGCGCGCAGTTTCGCGCAGCCGTGCAAGGCACAGTGTTCGACCCGAACAACGCGGGCGTCGTAGGAGCAACCGTCACTCTTACCAATACCGAAACGAACAAGACGCAGCAGACGACTACGAGCAGCGATGGTGTCTATCGCTTCACGGAATTGCCGCCGGGCAAGTACACGCTGACCGCTGAGATGGCTGGCTTTAAGAAGCAGTCGCTCGAAAACGTCATCGTCGGCGCAGAGCAGACGCTTGGCGTCAACATTCAACTCGAAGCGGGCGGCATCTCAGAGACCGTCACAGTCACGGATCAAGTGGGGCAACAGATTGAGACGGAAAACGCCAATGTTGACCGCAATGTATCCACTATGGAGATACAGCGGCTTCCGCAGTTCGGGCGAGACCCTTATGAGCTGACAAGATTGACGCCCGGCGTTTTCGGGGATTTCGCTCGCGGCGGCGCGGGCACAGCCGTAAGTTTACCCAACCAGTCAGGGCCGGGCGGGTCGAACAGGTCAATCTTTCAAACGGAGAACCAGCCTCAAATCTCTGCCAACGGACAGCGCGTCTCTGCCAATAGTTTTCAGATTGATGGAACGAGCGTGAATAGTTTGACGTGGGGCGGCGCGGCTGTGGTCACGCCCAATCAGGAATCTGTCAGAGAGGTGCAGGTCATCGCCAACTCATATTCGGCGGAGTACGGTCGCAACTCCGGCGCGCAGGTTCTGACTGTCTCGCAGAGCGGGTCTAACGATTATCACGGCAGCCTCTTCCTCAAGAATAACAGTCCCGGTCTTAACGCATTCAATAAGTACGGCGGGCCTGGGCCAAACGGGAGTTCGCTTCCGGGCGTGCGCAATAACCAGCACTATAACCAGTTTGGCGGAAGCATTGGTGGGCCAATCCCAATACCGCAGTTTGGCGAGGGGCCTGGGCCAATCTTCAAGATGGCCAGGAATAAGGCATTCTTCTTCTTCTCCTACGAGGGATTGCGCAGCAACACAAGCGGCGTATTCAACGCAACAGTCGAGACGCCTCAATACAGGCAACTCATACAGCAGTTGAGACCGGGCAGCCCGACTGCCCGTATATTGGGCGCGCCCGGCATCGAGCCGCGCATCACCAGCGTCATTCCCGTCACCTGTGAATTCTTAAACTTCAATAACACCAACTGCCAACAGGTACCAGGCGGGCTGGATTTAGGCTCGCCAGCAGGAGCAACCGGCCAGTATCTCAGCTTCGGACAGTTGCAGGGCGGCGGCTTCGACGGCATTCCAGACATACAGTTCGCTCAGATAGCCGCGCCGCAAACCAGCAGCGGCAATCAATTCAACCCGCGCATCGACCTCAACCTGACCTCTCTCGATACGGTTACCTTCAGCAGTTACATCTCGCGCTTCAACGGTTTTTCGAGCGATGTCGGGGGAAGAAGTCGTCCGATGGGAGATGTGACCACAGCGCCGCGCAACTTCTTTGCGATGTTGACCTACGTGCGCACCATCTCCCCGACCACAATCAACGAGGCACGCATCAATGCCACGCGCTTCGCCTTCAACGAGCTTCAATCCTCAAGTCAGACGAACTGGGGACTGCCGCGTATAGAGATTGAGACTTATCCCGGCGACCGCATCAGGTTTGGCCCACCGTGGGCTGAAACCACGCCGGGCATCTTCGCGCAGAACACTTATGAGTTTCGTGACACGTTGAGGATGTCTCATGGAAATCACGGGCTGAGTCTCGGCGTGGACATAAACTGGGAGCAGAACAACAACAATCTGCTCGGAGGCTCTCGTCCGCTCTACACTTTCGCGGGACTCTTCAACTTCGCCAACAGCAC
>DATHJK010000164.1:0-7826 GCA_035316225.1 Pyrinomonadaceae bacterium | reverse complement strand
CGTCAAGCCAACACGCAGACTGCGCACCCGGCTCGGCTTCGAGATTGAAGGCTCAATGGTTCATCCCGTCTTAGTGATGAGAGACGGGCAGACCGAATGGGTCAAGCTTTCAGACCTGAAGACGGGCGATCACGTCGCGCTGCAACGCGGCCAGCAGTTGTTCGGCAGCCAAACTTTATTGCTGCCGTTCAACTACGATGGGCCATCTTGCCGAGGGCAGAACAAGCACTTAACTCTCCCTCGCGAAATTAGCGAAGACCTGGCGCGCCTCCTAGGTTACATAGTGGCTGAAGGCTCTCTGACAGACACAGCGCTCTGGATTACCAACGGCGACCGCCGTGTTGTAGAAGACATTCTGCAAACTTGCGAGCAACTGTTTAATGTCCAGCCCAAAGTTTACGGCAAACAAGGGACACATGCTCTTTCAATTAGCATCTCTTCCATCAAGCTCGTGCGCTGGCTCGAACAGGTTTGCGGCATCACGCGCGGCGCGGCCAACAAACGCATCCCGCGTATCATCATGGCTTCGCCCAAACACATCTTCCTTTCTTTCCTTGAAGGTTTGTTCTGGGGCGACGGCACTATTAGCGCGCGCAAAAGTCTGGGCAGTAATCGTTTCAAGATTGCTACGGCTTCCAAAGAATTGGCGCGACAGGTTCAGGTCGCTCTGCTCAATCTGGGCATAGTCTCCGCGCGTTACAAAGAGAATATTAAAGAGCGTTTCACGGCTTACTCTGTCGTTGTCACGGGCGATGCAGTCGTTGACCTTCTCGCACTTCTTCCTTCGCTCGCAGATAAATGTACAGACACGCCAGAAAGGATCGTAGCAAAACGCGGGCGCACGAACTTCGACACTATTCCGCAAATGCAGTCTGTGGTGCGAAGCCTACTTGGTGAGATTGCCAGCGCAACCGGAAAAGCTTTGCCGGGCTTTCATCGTTACGCGACCAACGCGCCCTGGGGACGAAATCTGACTCAGGCCACATTGCGCTCGCTTGTAGAAGCAAGCGAGTGCTCGCTATTGAACGAATCGAATGCGCTTTCGACACTACGCGCTCGGCTCGCTGACAAGCTGCTGTGGCTGGAAGTGCAGGAGATTACGGAGGGACAGGCGCAAGTTTACGATCTAACAGTGCCGGGCACACATTCCTTCTGCGCTAACGGCTTTATCAATCACAACAGCCAGGACATCACGGAACTCACAGGCTCAATCGATCTTTCGACCATTGGCGAAGTGGGCGTGGAATCCGACCCGCGCGCTTATCGTTTTGACGGCGAGCTGAACATAGCCAATCGCGGTTTGATGGAGTTTGTAGAAATGCTGAAAGTTGACGAGAAGTTTCTGTATTCGCTTCTCACGCTTTCGCAGGAGCAGAACATCAAGACCGGGCGCTTCGCAATGATCTACGCCGACGAAGTGATAATGTCGCATACGAACGAGAACGAGTACATAAGTTTTGCGGGCAATCGTAAATCCGAAGCGCTTCAAGACCGCATCATACTGGTTCGTGTTCCTTACAACCTGCGCGTCTCGCAGGAAGAGAGAATCTACGACAAGCTTTTGAAGCAGTCGGAAGCGCTCAGAAGCGTTCACATCGCGCCTAACACTTTGAGGGTGGCGGCGATGTTCGCCGTGATGACCCGGCTGGAAGAACCCAAACGAGCCAACGTTGACATCGTGAAGAAGATGAAGCTTTACGACGGCGAGGACGTTGAAGGATACAAATCAAAGGACGTGCGCGAGTTGAAAGACGAAGCGATGCGCGAGGGGATGGACGGGATAAGCCCGCGCTACATCATCAACCGCCTTTCGGGCGCTCTTGTGCGTGACGGCATCACCTGCATCAACCCGATTGACGCCCTGCGCGCCATAAAGGACGGCTTCGAGCAGCATACGGGCATCAGCCATGACCAGCGCGACCGCTACTTGAATCTGATTTCGGCGGCACGCAAAGAGTTCGACGGGATTGCGAAAGTGGAAGTCCAGCGCGCGTTCGTCTATTCGTTTGAAGAGATGGCGCGCACCATGTGCAACAACTATCTGGATAACGTCGAAGCCTACTGCAATAAGGAGCGCATCAAAGACCCTATCACTGAAGAGGAGATGGACCCGGACGAGCAACTGATGCGTTCCATAGAAGAGCAGATAGGGATTTCCGACAACGCCAAGAACACTTTCCGCCAGGAGATTCTCATACGCATCTCTTCTTACGCTCGAAAGGGGCGGGCATTCGAGTACAACTCGCACGAGCGTTTGAAAGAGGCGATTGAGAAGAAGATTTTCGCTGACTTGAAGGACGTTGTGAAGATAACGACTTCGGCGAAGACGCCTGACCCGGACCAGCTTCGCCGCATCAACGAGGTGGTTGACCGTCTGGTGAAAGAACACGGCTATTGCCCGGTCTGCGCTAACGAGCTTCTGACATACGTTGGCACTCTGCTCTCGCGCTAGCTTCAGTGCGGGCTGTGAGCGAGAAGCCTGGAAGGTAAAAGATGAACACACACGCGCCCGCGCTTTTCAATTGAAAGGTGCGGGCGCGTCCTGTTCACCGAAGAGAACAATGAAGAAACGATACTGGATTGCCGGAGCGTCTGGACTGACGGGAGCAGCGTTGGCTGCAATGTTTCTGCTGCGACCGCCCGACGCAGAGTTTGAAGATTTCAAAGACGACTTGGAGAACGCAGAGCTTTCGCGCTTCATAGAAGTTGACGGCATGCGCGTGCATTATCAGGAGGCAGGGGACAAACAAGCTCCGACCATTCTGCTCATACACGGCTTCGGCGCGTCCAACGTCGTGTGGGCCAACGTCATCCTGCCGCTTGCGGGCGCGGGCTATCATGTCGTCGCGCCGGATTTGTTTGGATTCGGATTTTCCGATAAGCCGCACGACGCCGAGTACACAATCGAGTGGCAGGCGCGCAACATCATTCGCCTGATGGACGAATTGAAGATTGAGAGTGCCACGTTGGTCGGGAGTTCTTACGGCGGCGCTGTCGCGGATTTCTGCGCGCTGGATTTCTCAGATAGAGTCGAGCGTCTGGCGCTGGTTGACGCCGTTACGAACAACGAGCCGAAGAAGCAGTTTCTGGCGCGCCTCGGCGCATCGCCCGTGATAGGGGAACTGGCGACGCCATTGATATTAAGCTCGCGCTGGATAATAAAGCGGCGCGCCCGCCAATTTTATGCGCGCCAGCAGCTTCCCTACGACGACAGCCGCTTCGAGTCGCGCTACCGCATCATGCGAACGGCCTCGGCGCAGCGCGCTGCCCTTTTCACCTTGCGCCGCTGGGACGCCGCGCGCGTCGAAGCGGAAGCGCACAAGATAGGGCAGCCGACGCTTCTCGTCTGGGGCGAGGACGACCTGGACATCCCGCTTGAAAACGCGCGGCGGCTTCATCATATGATTCCTGATTCGCGCCTGATAGTCTTTCGCAACTGCGGCCACGTGCCACAGGAAGAGTTTCCACAGGAATTCACGCAAGTCCTCATAAATTTCTGTTCGGACAAAGTTAGCGGCAAACAGATTGAAGTCGCGCCGGACTCTACACTTGTCGCAGCGGTCACAACTGAAAGAACGTGATAAGAGCAGTTTTAAGTTTTTAGTTTTGAGTAAAAGCATCTCTCTTCTTAAAACTGGAAACTAAAAACTTAAAACTGTAGTTATGAGGTTTTACAGATGAGTATTCAACGCAACGACTGGTCATTGCAGCGTAAGGGCGTGATTGACCAGGAGCGCCACAAGGAGCGCGTCAAGGAGGCGATCAAGAAGAACCTCGGCTCTATTGTGTCGAACGAGGCGATAATACTCTCGGACGGCAAACGAACGGTTAAAGTTCCCATTCGCTCGCTGGACGAGTACAAGTTTCGCTTCGATTACCGCAAGCGCAAGCACGTGGGCCAGGGCGACGGCAAGACGCGCGTGGGCGACGTAATTGCGCGCGAGAGCCAGACGGGGCAGGGGCAGGGCGGGCAGCAGGCGGGTAATGAAGGCGGGGGCGAATACTACGAGGCCGAGATAAACATTGACGAGATCGCCGCGCTGATTTTTGAAGACTTGCAGCTCCCATTTTTAGAGGAGAAAGCTAAGAAGGCGGTTCGGTCGAAGACGACGCGCTTTAATGAGATAAGGCGCACGGGCGTGATGGCGAATCTTGATAAGCGCCGCATGATTCTCGAAAACATCAAGCGCAACGCGCGCGAAGAGGGACGCGCTCGCATAGGCAACATCAGAAAAGAAGATTTACGGTTCAAGACCTGGGAAGAGAGTCTGCGATATGAATCGAATGCCGTGGTCATAAGTATGATGGACGTTTCGGGTTCGATGGGCGAGTTCAAAAAATATATAGCTCGCTCCTTCTATTTCTGGATGGTTCGTTTCCTGCGAACGAAATACGACAACGTTGATATAGTCTTCATCTCGCATCACACGGAAGCGCGCGAGGTCTCTGAAGAGCAATTCTTCACTCAGGGCGAATCGGGCGGAACGGTCGTCTCCTCTGCCTATCAACTTGCTCTGGAGATAATCGAGCAGCGCTACAGCCCGCGTGATTGGAACATCTACCCATTTCATTTCTCGGACGGCGACAACTATTACTCGGACAACGAAGAGGCCGTGCGGCTTGCGGATCAGATGATTGAGACGTGCAATCTCTTCGGCTACGGCGAGATTGGCGAAGAAGGTGCTTCGAGCTATCGCCGCTCATCCGGCGCGCTGCTTTCAATCTTCAATGACCGTCTTAAAAATAAAGAGCGCTTTGCAGGTGTAAGAATTGACGATAAGGAGGACGTGTATCCTGCATTAAAAGAGTTCTTTGGAAGGCGCGGCATTGAGGCTTGATAGAGGAGAGAGGATTTTATGACTGAAGAAGAGATGCGTAGCAAGATGGAATTTATTATTGACCAGCAGGCCCATTTTTCTGCTGACATTCAACAGTTGAAAGAATTACATATGCACGCCGAGGTACGGTTGACCAAAGCAGAAGAGCGCATGACCCGGCTTGAAAATATTGTGGTCAGATTCGCCAATCACACCGAAGAAAGATTAGTGACCCTCACTGAAAGAATGGAAAGCGGTTTCGCCGTTGTCAATGAGAAGATGGCTGCCCTCGCTGAGTCGCAGTCTCATACAGACCGGCGGCTCGATACGTTGATTGACATTATCATGCAGGAGCGAAACGGAAGAGCAAAGAGCTAAGGGTTACGGGCTGGTGCGGGATTGCTTATGGAAGACCGGGAAATCAAAGAACTTGAAAAGGCTCTTGAACAGATTTGGGAGGTGGCCCAGGGTTTCGGGCTTGACCCGTTCCCGACTCGCTTCGAGATTGTGCCCGCGACTGTGATGTACGAGATAGGCTCTTACGCTCTGCCCGGTCGCTACTCCCACTGGACTTTCGGCAAGGCTTATCACCGCATGAAGACTATGTACGACTTCGGCCTGTCGAAAATCTACGAGGTCGTCATCAATACGAATCCGTCTTACGGTTTTTTGCTCGAAACCAACAGCCCCGTGCAGAACAAGATGGTGATGGCGCATGTCCTGGGCCACGTGGATTTTTTCAAGAACAACGTCTATTTCTCAAAAACTAATCGCCGCATGGTCGATAGCGTCTCCACGCACTCGGCGCGCATGACCGAATACGAATTTAAGTATGGCCGAAAAACGGTCGAGAAATTTCTGGACGCGGTGCTCGCCATAGAAGAACAGATTGATCCGAATTTTTTCATCAAGCGTGAAGACCTGAATGAGTCCGGGAAACGTAAGCCTGCGAAAAAGGCAGGGCGATACGACGACCTATGGAATCTTGGCAGGAAGGAAGAGGAAGAAGAGCAGGCGGATGAAAAGGAGGCGCGAGACTCCCGGTTGCCGGAAAAAGATATAGTTCATTACATCATGCGCAATTCGCCGTCGCTGAAAGACTGGCAGCGCGATGCGATAGCTATGGTTCACGAAGAGATGGAATACTTCGTGCCCCAGATGCAGACGAAGGTGATGAATGAAGGATGGGCTTCTGTGTTCCATGCCCGCATCATGCGCGAGCTTGATCTTCCCCCTCAAGAGCACATCGAATTTGCTGAGCTTCATTCGGGCGTGGTCTCGCCACAGAAGGGGCAGTTGAATCCGTACTATCTCGGCTACAAAATTTTTGAGGACATAGAACGGCGATGGGACAACCCTACCTCAGAGGATCGGGAAAAATTCGGGCGACGCGGCGGCGAGGGGCGCGAGAAGATACTAGAGGTGCGCGAACTTGAATCGGACGTTTCCTTCCTGCGCAACTATTTAACGGAAGAGTTGTGCGAAGAGCTTGACCTGTTCGTGTACGAGTTGGTTGAAGAAGAAGAGTGGACAATTACAGAGAAGCGCTGGGAGCGCGTGCGCGATCAACTGGTGTCGAACATGACGAACTTCGGATTCCCTTACATAGAGGTCGCAGACGGCGATTACAACGGCAACCGCGAGCTTTATCTAAAGCATTCATACGAGACGGCGGAGCTTGACCAACGTTACGCACGCAAAACGCTCGAACACGTTTACTCGCTGTGGGGTCGCCCCGTGCATCTCGAAACCGTCGTTGACGATGAAAAGGTCGTCATGCATTACGACGGCGAAGATCACGACGAAGATTGATCGAGGGAAGGCGCGCTCACAGCCTTTTCGTTAGCCATCTCGTTTCGCATTCTGCTAAGAATACGGCCACTCGGTGGCGGATTGCTATTTTCTCTACATGTGATTCGCGGCCAAAAGGCTGCTCAATTATCAAAATTTCCTCTGGCACAGAGGTTGTCAAGGACAGCATTTGAGCGAGGGCGTCCTCGCTGCTTCAAAAAAGCGCGGTCTAATCAACAGAGGTGTGGACTGTAAAGGAGAAGTGGCATGAACGAGCTTGAATGCGCGAACTGCCGTCAGGTGAACTCTGTGGGCGTAAGCGTTTGTGGGCATTGCGGTCATGACCTGAGTTTAATTGCTAAAAACGAGAGCGTAGCTGCTGAGAAGAATGAGCCGGAAGCGGAGAGAGGCGCGCGTTGGAAAATAAGCAGAGCGCAGTGGACTGTTGCGGGTCTGATTGTGGCCTTAGCCGTAGGAAGTCTTGTCTATCGCCTGTTAGTGCTCGAACATCTCGAACAGACTGCGGCTCTTTTCATAGGACTGCCTGCGATTCTAGCCCTTGCGCTTGCGCTCACACCAAAGGCAAAGAGCGCGACCGGCATGATAATGAAGGGCCTGACCATCGCTCTGTTGATGTCCGGGCCGCTCCTCGGCGAGGGCTTCATCTGCATAGTGATGTCAGCGCCGCTATTTTATCTGGTGGGATTGGTCGTAGGTCTGGTCGCTGACCACGACAGGCGCAGCCGTGAGAAAGAGGGCGGCTACAGCAAGCGCACTCTCGGTTTGATGGTTCTGCCCTTTCTGATTTTCAGCCTTGAGGGCGTTCACGAAAATCTCTCCTTCTCGCGCGATGAGACAGTCAGCGCAGAGCGCACTGTCACAGCTACTCCACTCGAAGTAGAAGAAGCGTTGAGTCATCATCCAGAGTTCAGGAAAACTCTGCCGCTCTATCTGCGCATGGGGTTTCCGAAACCTGCTGGTGCGGAGGGCGAAGGGCTGACGATAGGCGCGAGGCGTGTGATTCATTTCGGAGGCGGCGAAGGCCATCCGGGCGACCTTGTGATGGAAGTTGCTGAAGCCGAGCCGGGGCACGTTCGCTTCCGCGCGCTCTCTGATGGTAGTCACATAAGCCACTGGCTCGACTGGAAAGAGGCGGACGTTACCTGGCAGCAGGTGGATGCGAACCACACGAAAGTTGTCTGGAAGCTGAGCTTCACG
>DATHJK010000163.1:0-2511 GCA_035316225.1 Pyrinomonadaceae bacterium | reverse complement strand
CTCCACAGCCGTCTGCTTGGACGTGGGCGTAGAGTAGGCGTAGTGGTTGTACTCGGCCATTATTAGCAGAGGCAGTTTCTGCACGGCTGCGAAATTCAAGCCCTCGTGAAAAGCTCCCGTGCTCATACCGCCATCGCCAATGTATGCGAGCGCGACCAATCCTTTCTTCTGCATACGAGCGCCCAACAATATGCCTGTCATCACAGGAATCATGTCGCCCAGGTGCGAGATTGGGCCAATGAAACCTTTTTCAAGATCGCCGAAATGAATATTCAAATCTCGCCCGCCCGACGGCCCCCATGCCTTTGCCATGTACTGCGCGAAAATCTCTCTGGGCCGTATGCCTTTAACAAGCACCGCGCCGAGATCACGAATCAAAGGCGTGATGAAATCCTGTGGGCGAAGTGCGTAAGCAGAACCAACTGCCGTAGCCTCCTGACCGAGCGAGCGGAACACGCCGCCCACAACTTTCGTCTGGCGATAGAGATTGACGAGACGCTCCTCGACCATGCGCGTCAGTTTCAGATAACGATAAAGCTCCAGAAGCTGCTCAGGCTTCAACGTCGTCTCGCTTGTGCAGCTTCTCATTGCAACTGCGCTTTGCTCGCCGCTTGCTTCAGTAGAATCAGGTTTTATCTCTTTTTCTTTCTTCATTAATTAAGTGATGAGTGATAAGTGATGAGTGATAAGTGATAAGACGAAAGCCAATCTCTTTCTTATCACTTATCACTCATCACTTATCACTATTTTCAGATATGAACCGTCAGCCCGTGAATTCCTTCTGCGGCTTCCATGACCGCCTCTGAAATTGTCGGGTGCGCGTGCATGGTGCGCCCCAACTCTTCCGCAGTTGATTCAAGCTGCATGGCGACGCAGGCTTCTGCTATCAATTCGGTCGCGTGCGGGCCTATGATGTGTACGCCCAGTAGCTCATCGTATTTCGTCTCGCTGACGACTTTCACAAAGCCTTCCTCTTCTCCCAGTATGCGCGCCTTGCCCGAAGCGGAGAATGGAAACTTTGCAACCTTCACATCGTAGCCCTCTTTCTTCGCGGCGGCTTCGGTCAAGCCAACGGAAGCGACTTCAGGGTCGCAGTAAGTGCAGTTGGGGACGAGCCGCAAGTTTATAGGCTGCGCGTCCTGCCCCGCTATCTGTTCGACGACGAGTATGCCCTCTTTCGATGCAAGGTGCGCGAGCCACGGAGTCGGAATCACATCGCCTATGGCGAAGACGCCCGGCTCTCCTGTGCGGCAGAACTCGTCAACCTGAACGGTGCCGCGCTCGACCTTTATCTTTGTGCCTTCGATTTCCAAGCCTTGAAGGTAGGGCATGCGACCTACAGCGACTAACAACATCTCGGCTTCGAGCGTGACCTCTTCGCCTTTTGAAGTCTTGCCGGTGAGGCGAACGCCATTCTCCGTCTTCTCCATCTTTTCCAGCTTCGTGTCCACCTGCGATTTGATGCCGCGCTTGCGGAAAGATTTCTCCAACTCTTTCGAGACCTCCTCATCCTCTATGGGAAGAAGTCGCGGCATCAATTCGACAATCGTGGTCTCTGCGCCGAAGCGCGAATAGACGGATGCGAACTCTACGCCGACAGCGCCCGCGCCCATTACAACCAGAGATTTCGGAACATCTTTCAACTCAAGAATGTGATCGGAATTAACGACCCTCTGCCCGTCAGTCTCGAAGCCCGGAATCGGGCGCACGACAGAGCCTGTGGCGATGATGATGTTCTTCGTGTTGATGGTCTCTACTTTTCCGTCTTCGCCTGTGACTTCGACCTTACCGGGCAGCGCAAGCTTACCCGTTCCCTTGAAGACGGTGATCTTGTTCTTCTTCATCAAGAACTCTATGCCTTTAGAGTTCTTCATCACTATCTTCTCTTTGCGCTTCTGCACGTCCGCGAAGGCAAGTTGAATCTCGGAAGCCTGAACGCCGTAGTCCGCCAGGTGCTGCGTCTGCTCGTAGACGTGAGCAGACATCAGCAGCGCTTTCGTAGGTATGCACCCGCGCAACGTACACGTTCCGCCGAGCCGCTTATCCTTCTCGACAATCGCGGCCTTCAAACCCAACTGCGCCGCGCGAATCGCCGCGACATACCCGCCCGGCCCGCTTCCAATAATCGTTACATCGAATTGTTCCGTAGCCAATTTTTCTCTCCTAAAGAACGTGAATCGCGCATCTTAAAATAGAAAGAACTGCTTTTAATCTATTCACGATTTACGATTCACTATTCACGGTTTTTCTCCACTCTTCTATCTGCGCCGCGTGATGCGCTGGATGTTTTATGTTCAGGAGTTCTATTAGATGGAAGGAGGGCGATGAATCGTCCAGATCGTCTGGCAGGGCTGCGACCGCCTGCTTCATCTGTGCATGCACGGTGTTGTACTCGTCCGCCACTTCGCGCATCGAGCGCTCGTTGCGCTCTTCGACGGCGCGTGCGTTGAAGCCGTTGATGTACTCCCTATCAATCTCCTGCGGCTTCCATGTGCCTTTGCCTATCTCGTT
>DATHJK010000162.1:0-10617 GCA_035316225.1 Pyrinomonadaceae bacterium | reverse complement strand
GACGGCCTACGGCAAAGGCTCTGCTGCCTGAAGCTTTCTCGCGGCACAACCGCGCGCCTGTTGAGAACGGCGCTGGACGATTCGGGCTGGCGCTCGCTCGCGGCTCTGGACGCGGCGACTCGTCTGACCGCCGCCATCGCTCGTTCCGGCGGAGTAAATCCGGGAGCGCAAGCGGCGCGCACGCTTGAGCTTTTCTTCAAGAACGCGCTGGTAGATGAGCCTGAAGATGCCCTCACAATCCCTCAGCCCTACTGGCTTGTGAGAGCCGCAGAATCAGACGCGAATCAAGAACAGCTTCTGCTTCGCGGTGCCGTACTCGTGCGCGTAAGAGATGCACGCAGGTTGAAGACGGGCGCTGGTGTTGGAAGCGATGAAAGCAATGAAACGCCGTCGCCGCTTTCGCCCGAATTGATGGCAGCACTTAAAGAGCGTCCCCTACGGCCTATGCGTGAGTTGCTGCGCATGTTTCTGGCGGACGGTATCTTTGCTCCGATGCTGCTTCTCATTGCGATTGTGCTGGCCGCCGCAGGCGTCATCGTCGAGGCGCTGGTGTTGCGCGGGCTTCTGGACATGGGGCGCGAGCTTATTCTATCCAGACAGCGGCTGGCCGCAATGGGCTTACTGCTGCTTCTCTTAACGGCGCTCCTTTTGTTGGACATACCGGTTGCAGCCATCGCGCTGAAGCTAGGGCGAAAGCTTGAGGTGCGTTTGCGGATTGCGTTTCTGGAAAAGTTGCCGCGCCTGAGCGACCGCTATTTTCATAGTCGTCTCGCATCAGATATGGCCGAGCGCAGCCATAGCATTCATAGACTTCGCGGGCTTCCTGACCTCGGATGCCAGTTTTTGCGAGCCAGTTTCACGCTTCTTTTTACAGTTGCGGCGATTGCATGGCTGAGTCCGTCGAGCATCTTTCCGGTGCTGCTGCTGGCGGCAACATCGGCGGTCGCCCTACCGCTCGTCTCGCAGCCCGTTCTTTCCGAGCGAGACCTGAGAGCGCGTACACATGCCGGAGCCTTGAGCCGTTTCTATCTGGATGCGTTTATGGGGATGATTCCCATACGCACGCACAACGCCGAAAAGATAGTGCGGCGAGAGCACGAAGGATTGCTTGTCGAGTGGACGCGCGCAAGCGTGGCGCTGCAACGTGGCGTGGTCGCGGTCGAAGCGATTCAAATGCTCTCCGGCTTCGGCTTCGCAGCGTTTCTCTCTTACGGCTATCTACAGAGCGGGAGGCTCACGGGCGGAGCGTTGCTGCTCATCTACTGGGCGCTGAGCCTTCCCGTCCTGGGGCAGGAGATAGCGGCTGTTGCGCGTCTCTATCCGGCCTACCGCAGCATCACTCTGCGAATTCTTGAGCCGATGGGGGCAGCCGAAGAGACTGTTTCAACCGAAGGCGATTCTGTTGAATCGTATGTCTCTGCGGACGCAGGCTCAGTTTCGGTTTGTGGAGTTTCGATTGATATGGAAGAGGTCTGCGTGCGTGCTGGCGGGCACACGATTCTGGAAGAGATCAACCTTTCATTTGAAGGAGGAAGCCACACAGCCATTGTTGGCCCATCAGGCGCAGGCAAGTCCAGCCTCGTAGGTCTTCTTTTAGGTTGGCACAAGCCCGCCACAGGCCGCGTCGTGGTTAACGGATTAGCGCTCGACGGCGACCGGTTAGATAAGCTTCGACAGGAAACCGCGTGGGTTGACCCTGCGGTTCAACTCTGGAATCGCTCGCTGATAGAGAATCTTCGTTACGGCACGAAGGATATTCCATCGACTCTGGGTAGAACGATTGAAGCGGCTGAGTTGGGCGATCTGCTTGAGCGGTTGCCGGACGGACTGCAAACGAATTTAGGCGAAGGAGGCGCGCTCGTGTCGGGCGGAGAAGGGCAGCGCGTGAGGCTAGGGCGCGCGATGCTGAGGCCGAATGTGAGACTCGTTATATTGGACGAGCCGTTTCGCGGCCTTGATAGAGAGCATCGCCGTGAGTTGCTGGCACGTGCGCGTGAGCTATGGAAGGAAGCGACGCTACTTTGCGTTACTCATGACATTGGCGAGACGCGCGCGTTCGGCCGCGTGCTGGTGGTTGAAGGGGGGCGCGTTGTAGAGGACGGCTCCCCGGTTGATCTGGCTCGCGCGCCCGCTTCGCGTTACAGAAATCTTCTCGATGCTGAAGAGGCAGTGCGAGCGGGGCTTTGGGCGGACGTGACCTGGCGTCGGCTGAGGCTTGAGCGGGGTCGCCTGAGCGAGACGCGAGGGGACATTTGAAAGAACGTTTACTGAGCATCTCATGGCCTCTCTCACGATTGGGAGAAGCGCTTGAAGCCTTAGCGCGCAAGAGCAATCTTTCATCTGACTCCGCAACTGCGCCCGCAGTGCCGGAGAGTCTTGAAGAGAGCAGCGAAGCCCTGGGTCGGTGGATTGAGACCGCTGCCAGAGGGTTGGGAATTGAAGCTAAAGCAATCTTCTATTCATACGGAGAGATGGAGCAGGTTGTCTCTACAAGCGGCCCGGCGCTCGTGCGGCTTCGCGCTGATGTGGGGACGCGCTTTCTGGTTCTGCTTCGCCGCTCGCGGCATCAAGTCTCCATCCTTGATCCGCACCTGAAAGAGCAGAAGGTTAGGCCATCCTTCATCTGCGCAGAACTGCGCGGCGAATTTGGTTCGACTCTTGCTCCCGAGTTGAATCGTCTTCTTGAAAACATTGGCGTCCCCGGACGCAAACGGGCGCGGGCATGCGAAGCCATCTTGCGTGAACGCCTGAGCGCGTTCACGCTGGATGGGGTCTGGCTCTTGCACCTTTCTCAGCATAAGAGTTTCGCGCGCCAGCTACGCCGCGCTCGCGTGCCGCACGGACTCGCCGCTCTTGCTTCGGCGCACACGTTACAGTACGCAATCTGGCTGACGGCATGGTGGGTGGCCGGGCGCGGCGCGCTTCAGGGACGGCTGGATTACGCATGGCTGGCAGCGTGGGTTCTGCTCTTGATGACTTTGATTCCTCTTCGTCTGTTCATCACGCGAAGGCAAGGCACACTGGCTGTCAAGGCTGGCGGCCTCTTAAAACAGAGACTACTTTACGGCGCTCTGCGGCTGGAGCCGGAAGAGACACGCCATCAGGGAATGGGCCAACTGCTGGGGCGCATCGTCGAGACGGAGGTCGTAGAGTCTCTGGCGTTGAGCGGAGGCTTCCTGGGCCTGCTGGCAGGCATAGAACTGTTCATAGCAACGCTGGTCATTGCCACAGGGGTCGGCGGTCTGCTGCGCGCAGCGCTCCTTTTTGTCTGGATCGGCGTAACGCTGTTCATCGCATGGCGGTACTTCCAGAAGCGGCGACACTGGATGCAGATGCGACTGGGAATAACCAACGATCTGGTCGAGCGAATGGTCGGACACAGAACCCGTCTCGCTCAGCAGCCGCGCGAGCGCTGGCACGAGGCTGAAGATAAGGCGTTAGAGCTTTATCATTTTACGTCGGAGCGGATGGATCGCACGGCTGTGTTATTGCTGGCGGTCGTGCCGCGCGGCTGGCTGCTCGTAGGAGTTGCCGGACTCGCCCCGGCATTCATCTATGGCAACGGCTCGACCGGCGCGTTAGCCGCCGCGCTGGGCGGCGTGCTGTTGGCCCACATCGCCCTGAGAAGATTAACGACCGGGCTGATTCATTTGACCGATGCCTTGATTGCCTGGAATCAAGTTGCCACGCTTTTTCATGCTGCCACACGCGCTCAACCTTCCAGCGCACACGTCATGACGCCCGGCACGCACGCGCCAGAAAATAGTGAATGGGTTATGGAAGCGCGCGAGCTTGTTTTCCGCTACCGCGACCGGGGCGAGCCTGTCATCAAGGGTGTTGGCCTGCGCGTCATGGCGGGCGACAAAATCTTACTGGAAGGCCCGTCCGGCGGAGGCAAGTCAACGCTGGCTTCTCTACTGGCAGGCTTACGACAGCCAGACTCTGGCCTGCTTCTTCTGCGGGGCTTCGACAGGCAGACGCTAGGAGAAGAGAGATGGAGAAGTTTGATTGTGGACGCGCCGCAATTCCACGAAAACCACGTGATGGCCGAGACGTTCGCCTTCAACCTTCTGATGGGCAGGCGCTGGCCTGCGCCGCCCGACGACCTGGAAGAAGCAGAGATAATCTGCCGCGAACTCGGACTGGGGGAGTTAATTGAACGAATGCCTGCGGGGATGATGCAGGTGGTCGGCGAGACCGGCTGGCAGCTATCGCATGGCGAGCGCAGCCGCTTATACATCGCCCGCGCCCTCTTGCAACAGGCCGATCTGATTGTGCTCGACGAAAGTTTTGCGGCGCTTGACCCGGAGAACTTGCGCCGCGCGCTAACGTGCGTTCTGAAAAGAGCTTCTACGCTGCTTGTTATTGCTCATCCTTGAAAGATGCGCGTTCAGAGTTTCGGCGCACGAGTAAGTTTCACAGAAAGTAAGATACGTCGTCTGGAATCAGCGCCCTTTCAGATAAGTAATACGTCTCCAGTGGTATTCCCCATGCACTGAAATTTTAGAATGGAAGGAGGTGACAAGATGAAAGTGAAGACCAGAATCAGAGCAGGTCAACGAACCAGAGCTATACTTGGAGAGCCTGACCCTGAGCCATAAACTGAAAACAGAATGTGCCGGAACGCCCACCCTGATTCATCCAGACGTACCTCTGGTTTCTTGTTGGGGGTTCCGGCATCTTGAAAAGGTGCTTGCGTCTACTTCAAGATCAGGACAATCTGATAATTCGCCCGCTCCGCCGCTGCCGACTCTTTACAGCGCATGATGAGCTTTTCGGAATATGTTGGGAGGTTATATTTATGGTTATGGGACTTGATATGCCGGAGGGGGGACTCGAACCCCCATGTCCTTGCGGACGGCAGATTTTGAGTCTGCTATGTATACCAATTTCATCACTCCGGCGCGAAGGAGTGAGACATCATAAGGGGATAGACAGGTCTCAGTCAAACAGGGCGCTCGCCAAGCCCTTAAACCTTATCTCTCAGCCAATTTGCGGGATGTGCAAAAAGATGTTTGCCATAGTCGTATCGAGTATGTAGAATGTTTGCGGCCTCTCTTCTTCAGGTGGCGAGTCCAGAGTGTCTTACCTGCCCCAGAGAAGATTCCACTCACGATTCAATCAAAATTCAGAGTTCGATAGAAAGGCTGCTTTCAAACTCACACCTATTGTCTTATAGCCCGGAGAGTCAAATGAGCGAATCTCAAGTTCAATCTGTAGGAACGATTAATAGTGCGCGCATACTCATAGTGGATGACGAGCCGGAGATCAGAAGCGTTCTCCGTGACCTGCTCTGCGCAGAATATGAATGCGCTGCGGCCTGCTCAGCCGAAGAAGCTCTCACGCTTCTTCGACAAGAGCCTTTCGATCTTGTAATCAGCGACATCTCTATGAGCGGCATGACGGGGCTTGAGATGATTCCATTGCTGGGGAGAATCTTGCCGGACGCGGTTGTCGTGATGATAAGCGGCGCTCAAACAATTGAGAGCGCAATAGAATCGCTGCGTGCGGGCGCGTTCGATTACATAATGAAGCCGTTCGATCTCAGACAGGTCGAGGCTGCTGTCCGTCGCGCGCTGGATCATTACAATCTGCGCTGCGCGAAGCGGCGCTACGAGAGCCAACTGGAAGAGTTGGTCGAGCGTCGCACGGCTGAACTGGACGAGGCGTTGAACTCTTTGCAGGATGCGTATCGCTCAACTTTGCAGGCTCTCACAGCAGCACTCGAAGCGCGCGACGCCGAAACGCACGGACACTCGTACCGCGTAGTCAGTTTTAGTCTGCGATTAGGGCGCGAAGTCGGTCTGACCAAAACGCAGATGACTTCGCTGGAATTCGGAGCATTGCTACATGACATAGGGAAGATAGGAGTGCCAGACTCAATCCTTCGGAAACCAGCAGCATTGACCGATTCAGAGTGGGAGAAGATGAGAGAGCATCCCCTTCATGGTCGTCAGATACTACGAGGGATAGAATTTCTGGAAGGAGCATCCCGTGTAGTGGCTCAGCATCATGAGAAGTGGGATGGCAGCGGGTATCCACTTGGGTTAATAGGAGAAGAGATAGATTTGAATGCTAGGATATTCGCGGTGGCAGATGCGTTTGATGCGATGACGAGTGATAGAGTGTACCGTAGGGGTAGGCCATATGTAGAGGCATCGGGAGAGTTGGACAGGTGCAGAGGACAGCACTTTGACCCTCGGATAGTTGATGCTTTTCATAGAATCCCTCAATTGGATTGGGACGAGTTGCGCAGGCTCTCACTCGTACATAAGCGGGAAGAGAAGGTTGAGTGCCAACCAATTGAGATAGCTTTGGAATCCAGGGCCGAAACGCTTATAGGCTAAACAAGACAAAATTAAAAAGGCAAAAGTGATGAAGGTTGAAATCCTTCCTGACTTTTGCCTTTTTAATTTTGTCTTCTGATTCTTATCTTGTTATGACGTAGCCGCGCCGCGAGCGCAGGTGCAATCCGACGCGGCGCGAGGCGACTTCTATGCGGCGATACTCGCCCGGTTGAGCTTCCGAGAGCGGGCGCGTCGGTTTGTATGTGATGACATATTGCGCGCCAATGTCGCGCGCCACTTCCGTGCCCTCTGCGACCATCTGGTCTGCGTCCGTAGGGAGAAAGATGCGGCCACCCATCTCTTCCGCCAGCGAGGTCAACTGCTGCTCGTTGCGCTTCATAGCCCTCTCGTAAGCTTTCTTTAACCGGCGCATCTGCGGATCGAAGCCAATGGTAACTCCAACTGATGGACTGCGCGTCATGCCGGGCGGCATGGTCGGGTCAACTATGGCCGCCATGTCCGGGTGACTCTGTTGTGTGTGCGTAGGTCTGACGCTGGTTGTCCCTCCGTTACCTTCCAGCCCCTGACGAACAAGCGTCGCGTAGCTAATCACATGCACCGTCACCTGCGCCTCGTTCAAACGCTTGATAGCTTCGCGCATCTCCGCTCTTGATCTATCAAGCGCGTCATTGCCAAGAGCGCGCATGGCCTCCTGGTAATCAAGATGGCCGGGCAGGTCAACACCGTCTGTTACGAATACTACGTGACGATTTCCGGGCGGCTGGCTCTCAATCTGTCGCACAGCCGCGTCCAGAGCAGCCGAAAGATGCGAGCCTCTGCCTGAGAAGAGTTTTGTGCGAAGCGCGTGCGCGACCATGTTCTTGTCATCTGTCCAGTCCTGTATCAACTCTGCGTTTCTGGCAAACTGTATAACAGAGATATGGTCGCCGGGGCGTAAGCCTTCAATGAGGTTCAATGCAAAGCCGCGCGTTGTTTCTGCGCGTATGTCCGAACTCATTTCGCTGCCAGTGCCGAGCACTAGAAGAACGCTTGCAGGAATGTGACGTATGCTCTTGACTTGCTGCGCTACGCGGTCTTCGAGCACGAGCAGGTCATCCTGTTCAAGCGTCGGGTCGAAGTGGCCGTAATCGTCGTAGGCGACAACGGGTAGCTGAACCTCTTCCGTAAAAATACGAACACGCTCCTGCTCTTCGCGCGGCGATGGCGCAGGAGTCGCGGCGGGATGTAAAGTCGGCTGTTGAGCGCGCGAATTGAAGCCCGCCAGCGTAACTATGAAAAGAAGAAGAACGATTGGAGGGAGCAATCGGCGCAAGAACACTTCGACACACCTCGGAAGGAAAATTGCTGACGGGCATTGGATGCCGCGCAGGCATGTTGCGCGTTGCCCATGAAAAGCCGAGAGCCGTGAATTGAGGCGGAATAACCTCGTAACTTTCGTCTTTCTATCGCCGTTCTTATCTATTCACGATTCACGATTGACGATTCACAGCTTTTCTTGCCTGTGCCTGCACGGCTGTGATTGCGATGGCGTCAACGATGTCTTCGGCTTTGCAGCCGCGCGAAAGATCGTTCGCGGGTTTGTCCAGCCCTTGCAAGATTGGGCCGATGGCCGTCGCGCCCGCGAGTCTTTCAGTCAATTTGTATGCGATGTTGCCAGCCTGTAAATCCGGGAAGATTAGAACGTTGGCGCGCCCCGCAACCGTTGATCCGGGCGCTTTCGATTGCCCGACCGATGGAACCAAAGCGGCATCCGCCTGAAGCTCACCGTCAATCTCAAGCTCTGGCGAGCGAGCGCGCACGGTCTTCGTAGCCTCTACAACTTTATCAATCAGCTTGTGCTTCGCGCTGCCTTTCGTCGAAAAAGAGAGCATGGCGACGCGCGGCTCTGTCTCTAAAAGCGCTCGGCACGAATCCGCCGATGCGGTTGCTATCTCAGCCAACTCAGCCGCAGACGGTTCGATAACAACGCCGCAGTCTGCGTAGATCATAGAACCATCATGTCCGAAATTTTTATCGGGCAGAGCCATGACGAAGAAGCTTGAAACGAGCTTGAAGCCAGCGCGCACGCCTATGCAGTGAAGCGCGGCGCGAACAGTGTGCGACGTGGTGTTGGTCGCTCCGGCGACTGAGCCGTCCGCGCGACCCATACGCACCATCAGGTTGCCGTAATAGAGCGGGTCTTCTATGGCAGCGCGCGCCTCGTCCGCCATCAAGCCTTTAGCGCGGCGAAGCTCGTGAAAGAACTGTGCCATCTTGTCAAAGTCGGCTGCGCGCCGGTGGTCAATGATCTCGACTCCGCCCAGGTCTGCGCTCGCTGTTTGCGCTGCTGCGCGAATCCTTTCTTCGTTACCGATAACGGTGACGCGCGCTATCTTGTCTCTGGCACAGATTGATGCTGCGACAAGGGTGCGCGGGTCGTCGCCCTCGGGCAGAACTATGTGCTGTAGGTCTGCTGCGGCGCGCTGGCGTAAACGTTCAAGAATGGACATGAGAATAGTAGTTAAGTAGTCGGTAGTCAGTAGAACTTTTAGTTGATGCGAAGAGTCTAGCGGAGACGTGTTGATAGGACAAGTTTATAAACCGCACAGGTCTACTCGTAGCTCAGGCAGCAAGCGATGAATAGATCAAGCCTTCAATCGCCGTTGCGAGCCGCATCACTATGTCCGGGTTGCTCGTCTTTAAAGCGCTGAAGTTGCGCGCTTCAAGAACAGGCGCGTTGAATCCGTCATCGTCACGCGCAATCAATGCTACGCGCAAGGTGGGCGAGTCCACTATCACTACCCATTCGCTCGACAGCCTTGAGTCTTTCGAGAGCGGAAAGATTTTGATGTTCGGGTGGCGCGGGGGCGTCCAATCGGGTACGCCGAAGACGTAGACGCGCTCGGACAGATCGCCTATGCGCAGGTAGCGGTCAACGACGCTCTCCATGATCGAAAGCTTCTCGAAGCTCACGTAAACACGCCCCGCGCGCTTCGAGCGCAGCAGCACCGCGCTTTCAATCAATAGACTAAGGTATTCCAGGCAGGGAACCTGCGCTTTGAAGGTGAAGGTCTCGCGCTCGTTGAAATCACGACGCGAGATATAGGAGACTGAGCCTAAGTCTGCGGCCTCTGTTGACTGGCTTAGCTTCAGGGCTAAATCATAAAGCGAGAACTCTTTCACAACGGCGGAAAACCTCCTGCGACGGGGGCGTACAGAAGATTATTTACCTGCCGCAGTCTGCGCCAGCGTTACGAATGTTTTCTGAAAGTGTATAGATGCAGTTGAGCAACTTCATCAGGAGACCAGTCCTGTCAACATCATTTTCTGATAGAACTGTCTGGCTTCCCTGCATGCTGGAAGATGGAATCGTTCAAAAGATTTCGGCCCTCTTGGGGGTGGGTAGATACGGCTGAAATCCAAACGTAGCCAGGCCCAGCAGAATAGTCACGTAGTTCGGGGGCTTCGGACGGCCAGGGTTATGCAAATAATCATCCAATTGCTCTTTTCCTCGAGGTTTATTTGGAGGCGAGACCGCATTGAACCCCATAAGCAGGACGAGTTCTTTGGCATTACTCGCGCGGGAGAGTTCGACCAATCGCTGCCGTATGGCTTCCATGATAACGTTGTCCGAAAGTTCGAGAATCATTCCCGGAACCTGTACCGAAGACCTTGGGAATATGATGAAACTCACCGGAAAGTTGTTGTTGAAGTGACTGCCCCTTCCGGTGCCACCTAAGTCCTTTCCTACCCTGTGGGAGCATTCTCCAAGAGCGTACTTGGAAGCCCCCATGTCCACAAAATAGAAGCCGCTTTGCAGGTTTTGGTCATGCCGGATCGCCAGCCCAAAATCCCCCAGGTTGAACCCAAGAGGGATGAGGCGTTTATCCAAGGCTCCGAACGGAACTTGCGAGGCATCAATGTAGCTGTTCTGGAGATATTCATGACCATGCGACTGAGGACCAGTTGATACATAATAGCCCGGCTTTGGGTCTCCATTTTCCTTCCGCTGGATCACCGGGAATTTTCCCAGGAATTGTGGCGCATCCTGATCAATACGTACTTTTCCACTTGTCACCAAGGGATGATCGGGTGCGTATGACATAACACCGAACCAACCTTGTGCGGCGTTACCGGCGTTGCCCAAGTCATCGTCCGGCGGCGGATTAATCCCAACCGGGCCATAGGCGGTTGGTGACCCGTCATAGTCAATGTTCACGTGCCCAAAGAATACATAAGCCAGAGCGTGGTGGGGCGTTGTGTCAAAGGCCACTTTAGTCAATGGCACGCTGGGAAAATCCCCGCCGTTGTACCAGGAGTCCGGCTGCTG
>DATHJK010000161.1:0-8479 GCA_035316225.1 Pyrinomonadaceae bacterium | reverse complement strand
CACGAATCGCCTCTATACGCTCGCCTCTGTGGAAGGGCGGTGGCAACGTGCATGGCCCGCAGGAGCGCGATTGGTCTTATAACCTGCCGAAGAAGATGAAGCGCGGCGCGTTGCGCTCTGCTCTTTCAGAGCGGCTGCGCGAAGGCAACGTGGTCGTGCTTGAAGCTTTCAAGCTCGACGGGGCCAAGACGAAAACATTTGTGGATTTGCTGCGCAAGCTTGAACTCTCGGACGGCAAGACGCTCATCGTTGATTCGCTGGACAACGAATTTCTGCTTCGCGCATCGCGCAATGTCAGGAGCGCGAAGGTCGTCAACAGCTACGGCCTGAACATCTACGATCTGCTCTATCACGAAAAGCTTGTGCTCTCGCGCGCTGCCGTAGAAGAGTTGACAGAGCTTCTCGATCCGAATCCACAGGCCAGCGATGAACTGAAGAGTGGCGAGCGTGAAGAAGCGAGCGACGCGGCTGCTGCGCAAGATAATGCTACGGAGGAGGCGGCGTAAAGCGAGATGAGAACTGTTTGGGACATCATCAAGTCGCCCGTGATTACAGAGAAGGCGCTCGTGGCGAAAGAAGAGACGCAGGACGGTCGCCAGCTACTGACCTTCCGCGTTGACAAACATGCGACCAAGCCCGAGATCAAGTCTGCTGTAGAGACTATTTTTCAGGTCAAGGTTGATCAGGTGCGCACCATCAACTACATGGGCAAGATGGCGCGGCGCGGGCGCTTTGAAGGCCGCAAGCCTTCGTGGAAGAAAGCCTACGTCACACTGAAGCACGGCGAGAAGCCGGTTGATTACGGCGAAGCGATATAAGAGGGATGAAGGATGAGGGATGAGGGATGAAATGGGTTGAGTGTTTGGCGCGATGAGCAATTGCGTCAACCGATTCATCCCTCATCCCTTAAAAGTTATGGGTATAAAGAAACTTACACCGACATCGCCGGCGCGTCGTTACCAGACTTATTTGACGCGCGATGAGTTGACGGCTGGGGCAGAGCCTGAGAAATCTCTGCTTGAGCCTAAGAAGCGTATTTCGGGCCGGAACAACGACGGGCGCATTACCGTGCGTCGTCGCGGCGGCGGCCACAAGCGCTTTTACCGTATCATCGATTTCAAGCGCGATAAGGACAATGTTCCCGCTCGCGTCACGCAGATCGAGTACGATCCGAATCGCTCGGCGCACATCGCGTTGATTACTTACCTTGACGGCGAGAAGCGTTACATACTGTCGCCCGTAGGGTTGGAAGTCGGAAAGACCGTGATGAGCGGGCCGGAGGCGGACATTCTTCCGGGCAACAGCTTACCCATACGCAACATCCCGCTGGGTACGCAGATTCACAACATTGAGATGCGACCCGGCAAAGGCGGGCAGATGGCTCGCTCTGCCGGATCGTTCGCGCAGGTGCTGGCGAAAGAGGGCGACTACGCTCAGCTTCGTATGCCTTCGGGCGAAGTGCGCCGTGTGCCTGTCGTCTGCAAAGCGACCGTTGGACAGGTTGGAAACGTGGAGCACGAGAACGTCTCTTACGGCAAGGCCGGGCGCTCGCGCTGGAAAGGCATTCGCCCGCACGTTCGCGGCGTTGCTATGAATCCTGTGGATCACCCGCACGGCGGAGGCGAAGGCAAGACCAGCGGCGGTCGCCATCCCGTTACGCCCTGGGGACAGCCCACGCGCGGCTACAAGACGCGCAACAACAAGCGCACGCAGAAGATGATCGTGCGCGATAGAAGAGTGAAATAACAGAGGCTAGAGACTAGAGGTTAGAGGTCAGTAAAAGACCAAAACTAACCTCTGACCTCTGACCTCTGACCTCTTTTCGAGCAAAGCGAGAAAACTATGCCACGTTCAGTTAAAAAGGGGCCGTTCATTGACGAGAGCATTCGTAAGACTGTCGAGCGCATACGCTCGGGCGCGGCTCGTCCGCCCGCGATCAAAACCTGGTCGCGCCGCTCTACGATTACACCCGACATGGTAGGCATGACCTTCGGCGTTCACAACGGAAAGCGGCATCTGCCTATTTACGTTACTGAAAATATGGTCGGCCACAAGTTAGGCGAGTTCGCGCCGACGCGCACCTTCAAAGGGCACTCAGGCACGAAAGCCGAGAAGTCTTCGAAAGTAGCTAAGAGATAGGTGATAAGTGATGAGTGATGAGTGATGAGATGAAAACCTCTTATCACTTATCACCGCTCTTCTTATCACTCAAACGGAGTGAGCATGGAAGCAAGAGCCAGTGCAAGACATATTCGCGGGTCGGCGCAGAAGGCGCGGCTCGTAGTAGATATGATTCGCGGCAAGAACGTCAACGAGGCTTTGGCGATTCTTCAGTTTACGAACAAACGGGCGGCTGGACACGTCGAAAAATGCGTGCGTTCTGCTATAGCCAACGCGAGCGAGGCTGCGGAGAAAGCTAACGTTGCGATTGACGTTGACGAATTGTGGGTGAAGGCCGCTTACGTTGATCGCGGAAAGACAAAGTTTCAGCGCCGCATGAGGCCAGCCCCGCAGGGTCGCGCATACCGCGAGCGCCGCCACTTCTGCCATGTCACCGTCCTTCTGTCGAACGATGACAGAGCGGTGGTTACAGGTAACGGCAAGGCTGCGGAGACTAAACCGGCGAAGCTCGAAGAGAGCCGGTCGCGCAAGCGTGGCGGTGCGGCAGCAGCGCCTCGCGCCAAGCGCACTGCATCGAAGGCCGAGGGCGAGACAAAGACAGAAACCAAGCGTGCGTCGAAGAAGAGCGACGAGAAGAAAGAGAGCGCAAACGAGGAATAAAATCCTCAAGTTGAAATTTCAGAGATGAAATTTCAACTCTTTTAGAGACTGAAACGGAGAAATAGAGTGGGTCAGAAAGTTCATCCATACGGCTTCCGATTGGGCTACAACAAGGATTGGCACTCGCACTGGTTCGCCAAACGTCAGTTCGGCGAGTACCTTCTGGAAGATTTGAAGCTCAAGAAGGATTTGAAGCAGCGCTTTGCTGGAGCGGGCGTCTCGCACGTTGACATTGAGCGCGCGGCCAATCGCCTGAAGATCATCATCTACACCTCGCGCCCCGGCATCATCATAGGGCGCAAAGGGGCGGAGATTGACAAGCTGAAAGGCGACCTTTCATCGAAGACCGGGCGCGAAGTTCTGGTTTCAATTCAGGAGATTCACAAGCCTGAATTGAACGCACAGCTTCAGGCCGAAAAGATCGCCGCTCAATTAGAGAAGCGCATAGCTTTTCGCCGCGCAATGCGAAAGGCCGTCGAAGAATCTTTGAGGTTCGGCGCGCAGGGCATCAAGGTCAAAGTTTCAGGCCGGTTGAACGGCGCAGAGATTGCGCGCAGCGAGTGGCATCTTCAAGGACAGCTTCCCCTTCACACGCTTCGCGCTGACGTTGACTACGGCTTTGCCGAAGCCCACACGACCTTTGGCGTCATAGGCGTCAAGGTCTGGATTTATCGCGGCGAGATTCTTGATCCTAAAGCGGCTATGGCGCGCGGCACAGGCACAGACCCGATTAACGAGCCGCGTGGCGCAGACGGTCGTGAGCGTCGAGCGCGAACGCGCCGCGAGCGCGAAGGCCGCGACGGCGAAGGACGCGAGCGCGGAGGCCGAGGGCGCGGAGGAGAGAGCAGAGGCTAGAGGTCAGAGTTCGGAGGTTCGGTCAAATGCTTTTTACTAGCCTCCAACCTCTAACCTCTGTCCTCTATGTTGAGCGGAGCGAAACACTATGTTGATGCCGAAGAAGGTAAAGCATCGTAAGCAGATGAAGGGGCGCATGACGGGCAAGGCTATGCGCGGCGCGGAAGTCAGCTTCGGTGAGTACGGATTAAAGGCGCTTGAGCCTGCGTGGATAACCGACCGGCAGATAGAGGCCGCGCGTATCGCAATGACCAGACACATCAAGCGCGGCGGAAAAATCTGGATTCGCATGTTCCCGGATAAGCCCATAACTAAAAAGCCTGCGGAAACGCGCATGGGCAAAGGCAAGGGAGCGCCCGAATACTGGGTCGCAGTTGTGAAGCCCGGTCGCATCCTCTACGAGATAGAGGGCGTTGACGAGACAACAGCGCGCGAAGCCATGCGGCTCGCAGCGCAGAAGCTTCCTATTAAGACGAGGTTCGTCACGCGCGCAGAGCAGGAAGGAGGCGTTATCTAATGGTGAAGAGACGCGAAGAGGTTGATCGCCTGCGCGAAACGTCCGTAGAAGATTTGAGCGCGGAAGCTGCTCGCCTGAAAGAGTCGCTCTTCAGGCTGAACTTCAAGCTCGCTCTGGGCGAAGTTGACGCGATTAAGAAGATTCGACAGGAGAAGAAGTCGCTCGCACGCATTCAAACGCTCATGCGCGAGCGCGAGGGCGCAACAAGCAGGTAAATAAAGTTAGTGAGAGAAGCGGTGATAAGCCATGAGATAAACGCTTTCACTCATCACTCATCACTCATCACTTATCACTGAGGTTAGAAATGGCAAGAGAGAATAATGAAGACGTGACGCCGACTTCGGATGAGACGCAGGTCGCTGAGGATACGCAGGCCGGCGAGCGGCTGGCGCACGAGGTTGCGCCGAACGTTGATTCGAAGGCTGGTGATTCGACCGGAGCGGAAGCCCGAAAGCGCAACACGCGCGTTCAGAAGGTCGGCATCGTTGCTTCGGACAAGATGCAGAAAACGGTCGTGGTCAGAGTTGATCGTAAGGTGCTGCATCCGAAATATCGCCGCTACGTGCGTCGAACCTCCAAGTTCATGGCGCACGACGAGATTGGCGCGACCATAGGCGACAAAGTGCGCATAGTGGAAACCCGACCGCTTTCAGCCCGCAAGCGCTGGCGCGTCGTAGAGATTTTGCAGAAAGCAGCGAAGTAAAATGAGGTAGATAAGTGATAAGTGATAAGTGATAAGAGAAAGGCATTATCTCATCACTCATCACCGCTTCTCTTATCACTCGAACGGAGTGAGCAATGGCTATTCAGATGCAGACCTCGCTGGAGGTTGCAGACAATTCGGGGGCGCGCCGCGTCGAGATGATTATGCCGATTGGCGGCTCTACGGGAAAGATTGCTTCTTTGGGTGATCGCATCAAGGTCGCCGTGAAAGAGGCTACGCCGGATGGGGCTGTCAAGAAGGGAACGGTGCAGGACGCCGTAATAGTGCGCACGCGCAAAGAGGTCAGACGCAAGGATGGGACATACATACGCTTTGACCAGAACGCCGTCGTGCTCATTAAGGCTGACGATACGCCTATTGGCACGCGCGTCTTCGGGCCTGTGGCGCGCGAGCTGCGCGAACGCAATTTTATGAAGATAGTCTCACTCGCGCCGGAGGTGATTTAAATGAATAAGGGAACAAAGCGGGCGAAAGTCAGAAAGAACGATACGGTCGTCATCATAGCCGGGCGAGACAAGGGAAAGCGCGGTCGCGTGCTTGAAGTTCTGCCCGCGAAAGGCAAAGTCAAGGTCGAAGGCGCTGGCATCATCAAGAAGCACCAGCGCGCCAATCCCGGTCTTAATCGCGGCGGCGGCATCATCGATAAAGAAGCTTTCATAGATATATCGAACGTGCAGTTGATTGACCCGCAGAATGGCAAGCCCACTCGCGTGCAGTATCAGATCGAAGGCGACGGCTCGAAGATTCGCATTGCCGCAGGCAGCGGGCAGAGTTTAGAAAAGTAAGGTTCTGATTTAAGAGAAGAGTCTGGAAACGCGATTTGAGGAGTGACACTTTTGAAATCTAAAATCTGAGATTTGAAATTTCAGATTCTCCTCTTCAAAAGAGCGAGACCCAGGCGAAAGGTGAAATGAACATGGCGGCAAGGTTGAAAGATCGTTATCAGAAAGAGATTGCCCCGGCTATCTCGAAAGAGTTCAGCATTACGAACCCTATGGCTGTACCGCGCCTTGAGAAGATAGTCATCAACATGGGCATGGGCGAAGCCGTAGGGAATTCAAAGGTACTGGATACGGCGGCGGACGAGCTTCGCGCGATCACCGGACAGAAGCCGGTCGTGACGAAGGCGAAAAAATCTATAGCCAATTTCAAGCTGCGCCAGGGCATGCCCATAGGCACAATGGTAACCTTGCGCGGCGACCGCATGTACGAATTTCTTGATCGTCTAATCACGGTTGCGCTCCCGCGCGTCAGAGATTTTCGCGGCGTAAGCCCGAAAGCGTTTGACGGGCGCGGCAACTACACGCTGGGCATACGCGAGCAGCTTATTTTCCCCGAAATTGATTTCAACAAGGTGGATAAGACGCGCGGCATGAACATCTCAATCGTCACGACCGCGCGCGACGACGAACAGGCACGCTCGCTACTGAAAGCGCTGGGCATGCCTTTCAGGCAGTAAAGCGGTGATGAGTGATAAGTGATAAGAAAGAGGTTTTCTCTTATCACTTATCACTCATCACTTATCACTGAGGTTATATGGCAAAGAAATCATTGATTGCGAAATCGAACCGGAAACCGAAGTTCTCGTCGCGCGCTTACACGCGCTGCAAGCGATGCGGGCGACCGCGCGGCTACCTGCGCAAGTTCAACCTGTGCCGCATATGCTTCCGAGAACTCGCGCTGCAAGGCCAGATTCCGGGCGTAGTGAAATCAAGCTGGTAGAAGAAACAGAGGTCAGAGGCTGGAGGTTAGAGGTCGGTAAAAGACCAAAACTAACCTCTGATCTCTAACCTCTAGCCTCTAATCTTTTGGAGTGTAAGTAATGACTGATCCAATTGCCGACATGTTGACGCGCATACGCAACGCCATAGGGGCGAAGCACTCGCGCGTGGACATCCCGGCTTCAAAGTTGAAACTGGAGATCGCCCGTATTCTTAAAGAAGAGGGCTACATCAATAACTTCGTCGTCAAAGGCGAGGGAGCCAAGCGCGTGATACGTATATTCCTGCGCTACGATGCGCGGGGCACAAGCTCCATCACGCATCTTGAGCGCGTGTCGCGCCCCGGTCGTCGCGTCTATCGCGGCGCGGGCGACATTCCAAGAGTCCTGGGCGGCTACGGCATCAACATCGTCTCGACTTCGCGCGGGCTGATGAGCGGCAAGACCGCGCGCCGCGAAAACGTCGGCGGCGAAGTGTTGGCTGAGATTTATTAAGGGATGAGGGATGAGGGATGAGGGATGAAAGAGATGCTATTGAAGCAATGATTCAACGAGCAATTCATTCAACCCATTTCATCCCTCATCCCTCATCCCTCATCCCTTGAGGTTATTATGTCTCGCATTGGTAAAAAGGCTATTACGGTTCCGAGCGGCGTCACCGTCACGATTGGCGAGCGCGAGTTGGAAGTTAAAGGTAAGAAGGGAACGCTTCGGACGCCCGTTCCTGAAGGCATCACGTTTCGACAGGAAGGCGATCAGCTTATAGCTGAGCGCTCGTCGGATCAGTTGGCGGCAAGCCACGGGCTGGCGCGCGCGCTTGCTAACAATGCCATCGTCGGCGTGACCGAAGGGTTCTCGCGGCAGATGGACGTTGTGGGCGTCGGTTACAAGGCGGACGTGCAGAGCAAGAGGATTGTCTTCTCGCTCGGTTATTCGCACCCGATTGAGTTCCCGCTTCCCGAAGGCATAGAGGCGAAAGCCGAGCGCATGGGAACGAAGAGCAGCATACAGCAGTACCAGACGACCCTGACGCTCACAGGCATTGACAAACAGAAACTGGGGCAGGTCGCCGCAGAGATGCACAAGCTTCGCAAGCCAGACGCTTACAAAGGCAAGGGCGTGCGCTACGCAGACGTGCCGATTAAATTGAAGCCGGGCAAGACTGGAAAATAGAGTGATAAGAGAAGCGGTGATAAGTGATGAGATAAAGCATTTCACTTATCACTCATCACTTATCACTTATCACTGAGGTTAGAAATGGCAAAGAGAGACAGAGCACAGGTTCGGAACGCGATTCACAAGCGCATACGCCGCAAGGTGCAGGGCACTTCGACACGCCCGCGCCTGGCAATCTATCGCAGCTTGAATCACATCTACGCTCAGGTGATTGACGACGCGAGCGGGAGCACGATTGTTTCGGCTTCGACCGTCGAAAAGGATTTACGCGGCGGCACTGGCGGAAACGTAGAGGCTGCGCAGCGAATAGGCCGCACGATAGCCGAGCGCGCAATCGCGGCTGGCATCAGCAGCGTCGTCTTTGATCGTGGTGGCTACCTGTATCACGGTCGCGTGCGCGCACTGACGGAAGCTGCGCGCGAGGCCGGTTTGAACAAGAATGAGGCGCAGGCCGCCGAGGCCGCCGCCACTGGCGATAACCAGTAGGGAAGAAGGATGAGACAACCCAAGCATAGAATCCAATCGCAGGGGCTTGACCTTAAAGATCAGGTCATCTCAATCAACCGCGTGACCAAAGTGGTCAAGGGCGGCAAGAATCTTAGTTTCGCAGCGCTCGTCGTCGTAGGCGACGAATCGGGCCACGTCGGTTTCGGCTCAGGCAAAGCGCGCGAAGTCCCGCTCGCAATCAAGAAGGCAATCGAAGCGG
>DATHJK010000160.1:0-4237 GCA_035316225.1 Pyrinomonadaceae bacterium | reverse complement strand
TATAAGGCGAAAGCGAGTCGAGAGACCGAAGAAGGTCGTCAACTTTTCCGCGCCCGGTTTCAGAAGCGTCAACTTCTCAGTCCCCGGTATAACTCCGTAGTCCACGTCGCGGCGAAGCACGCGGCTCACGAACTCCGTGATTGTGTTGTACCGCTCGACCGCCGCTTCGATTGACATCGCTGGCATGAACTGCGAGCGGTCAGCAGGCGCAAGCGCGCTCGCAGGCAATTCATCCGTCCCTACAGTTTTTTCGGCCATAAGCTTTCTCGTGTCAAACCGAAAGCAGACATCTACTCTTTGCTGGAAATTTAATCCCGCGCTGTAGATGCCAAAACGCTAAGAAGAACGCAAAGAGCTTTGAAGCGCGCTCTGTCGGTCAAAGCTTCATTAAAACTAGAACGGAATCTCGTCTTCTTCAATTCCTCTGTCTTCAGTGGCGACCCGGTTGGATGCCGTGCGCGCGCCCTGTGCGCTCGCGGCCTGCGCTACCTGACGAACAGGGATGCCCTCGCGCTCGCCGCTGTCAATGAAGTGTACGTCGGTCGCATTTATCTCCAGAGTGTAGCGCTGCTTGCCCTCTTTGTCCGTCCACTCTTCCACGCGAAGGCGACCTTCGACATAAACGCTGCGGCCTTTAGTCAGGTACTGCGAGACCGTTTCGGCCTGCTTGCCCCAGACGGTCACGCGGAACCATGTCGTGACATCCTGCTGCAATCCCGTCTTATCTTTTCTCTTCTCGTTGCTCGCCATGCTGAATGTGCAGAGCGGCGTACCCTGCGGCGTGTACCGCATCTCCGGATCACGACCCAGATTACCCACGACGATGATCTTGTTGAAAGACATAGTTGTTGCCCTCGCGTTCCTGAAATTTTTCTGAAACTCTTATGAACCGGAACACATGCGCCCGGCTCCTTGTTGCAAACGTGGAACATCGTACCACAGGCAGGAAACATTTGTATAGACTTCTCGTTCGGAGCGAAAGGTAACCAATCGCAAGCCGTATCAACTCACGCCCTTCGGTTTCTACTTCTTTCTGCTCAAAGTGCCACATTGAAGAGATAGAACGAATAATAAAGAAACCAGACTGTCGAACGCTGATTGCGAAAATCCGCGCGACAGTCTGGCGTAAGTGAATAGCCTTTGGGGTAAGTCAAGAGATCATCGGGTCATCTGTGTTACTGATCATCAACAGCTTTGTGCTTAGAGTTAATCATCAGGTTACCACTGGCAGCCGTAAGCGGCGGTTTGCTGCTTCGCAGCATCCAGTATCTGCTTGCAACCTGCGGCCAATCCTGCTTTGCCCTGCGGGGTTGATGCTGCCTGTTTCCAGCTAGTGCGTGTTTGCTCGAAGGCCGCTCGCATCTGTGCGCGCGAAGCTTCAGGCACATGCTGGTTCAGGCAGACCTCGTACTTGGTCAGGTACTCGTCGCACTCCGGCACGCCTATGCTGCCTGCCGTGCTTGCGGTCTGCGTAGAGGTCGTCGTAGCGCTGTTCGTTGTCGTTGTCTTGGTAGTGTTGCCGCTCGTCGCCGTGTTGCCTGTGTTGTCGCTTGTGGACGAGCAGCCCTGAAGGGCAAGGGCGAAGGCCAGCCCCAGAGCCAGTGAAAGCAGTTGTCGGGTCATTAAGTTTCTCCTCATTTTTTCTCCTCGGTTAACAAAGGGGATTTCAGGTAAGACTAACCGGACAGGACGCCTCTACCTTCAAGCTTTTGCTTATGCCATAGGTCTATTAAAACGAAGCCCGGCTCGGTTAATCGCCACCTGTTCATATAGCTTAAGTCGGCGCGGGATTATACATTGATGCAGGTCGTTTCGCACGCGAGAGCGAGAATGATCATAAATGCGAATTTCGTGAACGCCTACGTTGATTGTTACACTCGTAAGCAAGATGAGCAATTTTTCATCCCTCTGCCGACGGCTCAAGTCGAATTTGAAGGCGCGGCCTACGCAAAGCGACGAATTGATTCGTCAGGCTGCGGTCGCGCTGGTGCTGCGCCGGAACTTCGACGAAGCAGAGTTGCTTGTAATCAAGCGAGCCGTAGTTGAACGCGATCACTGGTCGGGTCATCTGGCTCTGCCCGGCGGACGCAAGGATGAAAGGGATGCTGACCTGCAAGAGACCGCCGTTCGTGAAACCCGCGAGGAGGTAGGCATTGACATCTCGCGCGGCGGCGAAATCTTGGGCGCGCTCGACACAATCAGGCCGGAGAGTCCGTTCGCGCCAAGAATTCTGGTGACGCCGTTTGTGGCAATCGCACCCTCGGAGTATCACGTTTTGAGTTCGAGTGACGAAACGAAACCTCTGACTTTGAATCGAGAAGTCGCAGAAGCGTTCTGGGTTCCCGTCTACTGGCTTAGAGAGCGCGGGCGCTCCGAACTGTTTCGCATGGCGATTGAAGGCGGCGAGCGCACATGGCCCGCTTACGGCCTCTCGCAGGGACTCATCTGGGGAATCACGGAAAGAATATTGACGAGCTTTTTGGAGTTGATCGAGCCGGGGGTGGATGCATGAAGAGAAGACCTGTGCGCGTCGTCGTTTGCCTTCTAGCACTGGCAGCAATCTTTTGCCTGCTGACATGCATGCGAGCGCAACGTGTGGAATCCGGCGCGACTACGAACCTGATAGCAATCCGCGCAGGCAAACTCGTTGACGTGAGAAACGGGCAGGTAATCAATGATGCAGTTGTTCTAATTGATGGCGAGAAGATAAAGGCTGTGGGCCAGAATCTATCAGTCCCGCCGGGCGCTCGCGTGATTGATCTGGGCAATGCAACCCTTCTGCCCGGCCTGATTGACGCACACACGCACATCACTTATCACTTCGACGAGACGGGACACTTCGGCGAGGGCAGCGAGCCTTCGCCGGAAGTAACCCTGCGTTATGCTGAAGAGAATGCTCGCGCGACTTTGAACGCTGGCTTTACCACTATAAGAAACCTGGGCGCGGGCGAATTGGTTGACTTCCACCTTCGAGACGAGATAACGCGCGGCGCTGCGGTTGGCCCAAGAGTATTAGCTTCGGGCATGCCGCTACTGGCAGGCTTCGTCCCGCCGAATGCAAATAAACAAGGGCGCATAGCCTTCATACGCGAGTTCGTGCGCGCACGAATACGCGAAGGCGCAGATGTAATCAAAGTGTTCGAGGGAGTTTATGAAGACGGCGCGCCCGTGTTCAGCGCCGAAGAGATTCATGCTGCTGTTGAAGAGGCCGCGCGTGCGAACAAGCGCGTTGCGGTTCACGCGCATGAAGCCGCTGCTATTAAAGCTGCCGTGCGCGGCGGCTCTGCTTCAATCGAGCACGGCTCGTTTCTGGATGCGGAAGCGATTCGGCTGATGGTAGAACATCACACCGTCCTCGTGCCAACTCTATATCTGCCCACGCATTATCTTGAGCACAGGAGTAAGTTCGTCTTCCCGCAATCTGCGTGGGCATTATTCGAGCGGCTGCGCTCGCACAACATTGAGAACTTGATGCGAGCCAAGCGCGCTGGCGTGCTATTGGTATCAGGCTCGGACGCAGTTGCAGGGGTTCACGGCCAGAATTTTCGTGAGATCGAATGGCTGGTGAAAGCGGGATTGACGCCTGCGGAAGCTCTGCGCGCCGCAACTGCGGATGCTGCGAATCTGCTGGGCATGGAGGGAGAAATCGGAGAGATCAAAGCAGGAAAGCTTGCAGACATCATAGGGGTCGAGGGCGATCCTTTGCATGACATAAGCGCGCTTGAGCATGTCGTGTTCGTGATGAAAGGTGGGCAGGTGGTGAAAGCGTCCGGCGGAAATAGTTGAGCACGCGATAAAATATCTGAAGACTGCGTTAAGCGTCACCTCGCAGGCTCGTGAGAGTTCGGCGAAGCACATTCGCAGATGCATGCAAGCCCGCGCGCTCCGAAGCATCGAGCGGCAACTCTATTATTCTTTCGACGCCGCCATGTCCCACTATGCAGGGCGAACTCAGATAGATTCCGTCAATGCCGTACTGCCCGCGCATCATGGTGGAGACTGGAAGGACTGTGCGCTCGTCGCGCAAGATGGCTTCGCAGATTCGCGCCACGCACGAAGCTATTGCGAACGAGGTGTAACCTTTGCGCTCTATTATGTCCGGCGCGGCGCGGCGCACGCGCCTGAGCAGGTCGTCAAAGTCCGGGCAATCGGCGTCGCCGCAGAAATCCCGAATCGAAACGCCTGCGACGCGCGCTGCGCTCCACACTGCAATCTCCGAATCGCCGTGCTCGCCTAT
>DATHJK010000159.1:0-3584 GCA_035316225.1 Pyrinomonadaceae bacterium | reverse complement strand
GATCTGGAATTATCTGCGCTTCTATGCGGTAGTTCGTGATGTCGTACCGGGTGCCGGCAACGGGCGCTTGTTGCTGGGCGCTGGCTGTTGTAGCTGTAAGGGTGAAAAGGGCTGCGAGCGCGAGCGCCGCAGAGAGAGAGTAGTATCGAATTTTATTCATAAAATTTGTCGAAAAAGAGCAGGCGTTCGGTGGTCGCCGTAAGCGAGGCGCGCGAGCGGCCCGGCTGCTGCTAAAAATTTTCGCTGCTTCAGTACGATAGTGACATGAAGCCAGCACTTTTGGGGTCAGGTTTTTGATGACTTTCATGGCCGGACAGTTGCCGGAAAATCTATGGAAGGGATGAGGGATGAGGGCGGAGGGATGAATAAGAAGGAGCTAAAGCGTCAACAAACAATTCATTCAACCCATTTCATCCCTCATCCCTTCCATCCTCCCTTCCATCTTCCCTTATTTGACCGTGACCGAAACTGTCTTCGTGCCGCAACGGGACTTGAAGGTTACGGTGTAAGTCCCTGCTTTCATGCTAATCGAGGTAATGGAAAATTTGAGGGCATCGCCTTCGGAAGATGATCTGGGTTCGGGGAAGACGGCTATATCAGACCAGTTGGAAGTGCTGGCGGTAATCTGCGGGTCGCCGCTTAGTCTGCTGAAAGTCACAGTCAGTATGTATGATCCGCCGTTGTTCTGAATCGTCACGGTCGCGTCGCTGACTTCAATCGAACAGCTTTCATGCGTTTGCGAGGTGCGCCCCTGCGAGCGGCGCGGTCTTGATGTGGGCGCAGCCCCTTGTCTTGTGCTGCTTGTTTCGGGAGTTGCAGCCCCTTGTTCCGGCGACGGCGATGCTTGCGGCGCGGGCGAAGCGGTCACTTCAGGCGATGGACTGCTGGCTGGTTGAGCAGATGGATCCGAGGGCACGCTCTGCTGCGCGGGCTGCGTCTGTTCAGGAGCAGGCGAGGGCGTCTGCGTCGCCGAAGGAGTTGGTGAAGGAGTCGCTTCGGGCGACGGTGTTGCCTCTACTCTTCCGGTCGTTGTCGCTTCCGTCGTGGTCGGCGCGGTTAAAGCGCTCGCTGGCGACGGCGTAGGATTTTGAGAAGCTGGATTCGCTTGCTCGGTCGCGGGCGGCGTGCTGTTTACTGCGACCGCAGGCGCTGGCCCAATTCTCTCGTCCAGCCCGTCTAGCGAGCCGTTGACTTTGCGATAAAGCGCTTCGATTATCGCATGGCGCGACGCATCAGGCTCAGAGCGGTCATAGCTCTTTATGTAGGAATCGAGCGCTTCACGCTGGTCGCCGTTCGCTTCATACGCAGCGCCCATATGCCAGAGCACGTTGCGCCATTGCGGGGTGTTTGCGGGCAGCACAGTCATGGCGCGCTTGAATCTGATTATCGCGTCTGCCGACTTGCCCTGATTGAATAGAATCCATCCCGCTATGTCTTCCAGCCGCCCGCGCAAATAGTTCGAGAGCACACTGCGCGAAAGATTGGAGATGACAGTTGTGCCGCCTATTGCAAGCGCGTTTGAGCGAGCCTCGCGCACGTATTCAGGCATCACAGGAGCCGTTGCGAAGGGGACGCTCAACCCGGCATCAATACCGCTCGTCGCAGCATCCGTTAAATCAAGCGCTGCCTGCAATGCCACACGGTTCTTCGCAAGCAGATTTGCCGCGTACAGTTGACGAAAGACGCGCATCACGTCATCGCCCGAAGTGAACTCCCGCGTGGCTGAGATTACGTCCGCTTCGCTCACGCTTCGATTAGCGCCCGCAGGGTTTAGAGCCTGATGAAGTGCGAGCAACGCTTTGAGCATACGTGCGTTCGATTCCGTTTCGGCCATCGCAGGCTGAAAGATGCTGGCGCGTCGTTCGGGCGCGAGCAGTTCTATGAAACTTGCGCCGTGCGTCTGGACACGCCCCGCAAGCAGCGTCTCTATCTGCCCGTCAGTAATTTTGAAAGTGTGCGCAAGCGTATCTTCTGCTTCGTCGTAAAGACCCATGGCCGCGAGCGCGTTTGCAAGCTCGTACTCAAGCGTTGGGAAACGACCGTACTGGCGTGCGAAGGTTAGAACCCGCTCGGCTTCCAGCGGCTTCTGGTCTGCAATGAGCGCGCGCGCCAGCGCCATCTGCGCCCACGTGTAGCGCGGCTCAACCTGTACGGCCAGTTGGGCCAATTCAAGCGCGCGCGCCTCATCATTGTGCGCCATGTACCAGTAGGCCGCGCCCGTCAATAGCGCGAAGTTGCGCGGCTCCTGAGCGAGCGCCGCCTGCATCTCGCGCTCAGCCTCTTCTCTACGATTCAGATCAAAGAGCGCGAGCACCACGCCTGTGCGCGCCTGCTTGTTTGCGGCGTCGGATTCGAGCAGCGCTCTGTAAATTGCGAGCGCCTCTTCCGCCTTGCCCTGAGCGCGGCGTAGGTCTGCCAGGCTCATTTTCGCGCGCAAGGATTGCGGGTCAAGCTCGACTGCGCGTTGATACTCGCTCGCAGCATCGTCCAGCCTGAGCGAGATGTGTCTGGCCGCGCCCAGAGCCTGGTGCGCCGCCGCCATTTCGGGGGCGAGCTTCACCGCTGCTTCGGCCAGGCGTGTAGCATCATCCGCCTGCTCCGTGTTCAGGTAGAAGCCCGCGAGCGTAAGCAGCCGCTTCGGATTATCGCCGACTCGCTGCTCAATCAGTTTCGTTATGTCGAACGCCGCGCCATGCTCGCCCGCGACGAAAAGGTTTACAGGGATTTGCGAAACGACCGCATCGAAAAGCCTGTCGCTCATGTTCGCGGGGCTTTCGGTAACGGCAAGACGAAACTGCTCGATTGCTGCGTTAGCGTCTCCTGCCTGCAAACGCTGCGCGCCAAGCTCCGCTCGCGCGCTCACTATCAATTCTTCGGCGCGCGATTTCAGATTCGAGCGCGGGTGAGACGCCACGAACGCTTTCAATTTCTCGACGCGCTCTGCGGGCGTGAGATTGATTATGTCGTTCAACTCGGCCTGATCATTCTGGGCTGTTGCGCGCTGTTGCCCCGCGCGCGAGTTCTGCGCGGCGGTCGAATGAGTAAAGCAAAATGTGACGATGAAGATTAAGCTTAGAACGAAAAAATGTTTCATAATGAATAAAATTCCAGATTAAGGTTTAAGAGAAAGTCGGGGAAGATTCAACCTCTTTGCGCTCTTTCTTAGCGTCTTTGCGCCCCCAGCGAGAAATATTCCTCACGCTGTAGGAGCAAAGGCGCAAAGGAAACGCGAAAGTTATCTCGGCGCTCGCTGCGCTCTGCTTTCCGTCAAAGCTTCGGTGAGCACTCGCCCGGTGGAGTTGCTCGGAGCCTGTATCCCTAGCGCGGCGGCGAGCGTCGGCGCGATGTCGGAGGGCGCTGCCGACTGAGCGTACCGGCCTGCGGCAAACCCGCGCCCCATGATTATTAGCGGCACGTGCGTATCATAAGAGTAAGGCGAGCCATGCGTCGCAGTCCAGCGAAAGTCCGTAGGCTCGTCCGGCAACTCGACCGTGATGCTGTAAGGCTGAGTGACAAGCACAACGTCGCCGCTGCGTTGCGGCTGGTAGCCGTGAATCACACGCCGCGCAACCGGGTCAGCGGGC
>DATHJK010000158.1:0-2667 GCA_035316225.1 Pyrinomonadaceae bacterium | reverse complement strand
TAGAGTTGGTCGTCGGTTATCAGCTTGCCGAGTGTGCCTTCACCGCGTTGCGCTCCGGCCACTACGTTGTCAACGCGCTCTGCGGTCGTGTTGAATCGGGCGATGGCGGCGCGCGCGTCGTTGTAAATGGCTTCGTCCGTGACGAGTTTGCCGAGCGTGCCGCGCCCGGCCTGAACGTCTCCGACCAGTCCTTGAATCTGGTCTAAGGTTCGGTCTGCGCGTGTGGCTATGTTGTTGATGCGATTGTAAAGCTCTTCGTCGTTGATGAGACGCCCTACGGTGCCGCGCCCTCCGCTTATGCGCTCAGAGATTTCATGCAAGTTGCGAGAAAGAGCGGCAGCATTGTTGTAAAGCTCCGGGTCGTTGACGAATCTTCCGGCTGATCCTTGCCCGGTGTTGATCTGACGGATTAACTCGTCAGCATTCCTCGTCGCTGAATTCAAGTTGTTATAGAAAGCTTCGTCGTTTAGCAGCTTCCCGACAGTTCCTTGTCCAGAGTTCACGCGCCCAACCAGATCGTTGACCTGATCCGAAATTTTCGTCAACCGCTGAACCAGGTCGTTGCCTGAAGACGCAAGGTTTGAAAAGTCGGATGCGGTAGAGGAAGGAAGCAGGTAATTGTCTGAAACGGGCTGGCCTACGGTCGTGCCTTGAGAGATGTTAATGTTCCTCTCGTTGCCAAGCAGGCTGGATGAGACCAACTGGGCTGTTGAGTCGGTGCGAATGCGATCATTAGCAGAAATCCCGTCAATCTTCCCGTCAATGGAGATTGCGACTTCAACTTTCTGATCGCCCGCGTTCGCGTCCGGCCCCAAAAGCTTAATATCGTCAACCCTGCCCACACGCACGCCAGCAAGATTAACGTCAGCGCCTTTACGCAGCCCATCGGCGCTCGCAAATCTTGCGCGCAAGTGCAATTTACGCTTGAACGGATTTATCTCGCCCGATGCATTCAGTATGAGAAAAATCAGCACGGCAATCGCCGCTACGACGAACAACCCGACGCGCAGGTCGCTCAGGCCGATAGCTTTATTTGATCTTGGCATGGCTTTAAGGGATGAGGGATGAGGGATGAGGGATGAAAAGGGTTGAGTGAGCACGACAGTCGCGCAATCACTAAATCAGATTCATCCCTCATCCCTCATCCCTCATCCTTCCTTTCAGTGTCCGCGTAGGAATTTCTGTATATATTTATCTTCGGCTTTGCGCAGAGATTCGTCTGTGCCGCTGAAGATAACTTGCCCCTCGCGCATCATTAAAACTTTAGAGTTGATAAGACAGAGCCGCTCGCCCTCTTTCTCGAATACCACTTCGCCCTCGTCGTTTACTACAGCATACTCGGAGCAGAGGTAATCCAGATTGTTCATCTCGTGCGTGACGAAGATTGAGGAAACATCTTCAAGGTCGCGCAGCTTCATAGCAAGCTCGCAGATTGTGCGCGCCGTCGGCGGATCAAGCCCTGCGGTCGGCTCGTCGAACATCACGATTTTCGGGTCGCCTACGAGCGCGCGGGCGATTCCGACGCGGCGGCGCATTCCGCCCGAAAGCTCTATAGGCATCTTGTCAATCGCGTCTTCCAGATTCACGAACCTGAGCATACGCCTGACTTCCTTCTCAACCTCTTCTTCCGGCACAACCTCTTCGTGAAGCTTGAAAGCTACGTTGTCGTAAACCGAGAGCGAATCGAAGAGCGCTCCCTCCTGAAAGATCATCCCGATCTTCTTGCGCACTTTCATCATCTGCTCTTCCCCGTAATTGGTGATGTCTTCACCGTCAACGAGAATCTGGCCGGAATCAGGTTTGAGCAGGCCCAGCACGAGCTTGATCGTTGTGGATTTCCCGCAGCCTGAGCCGCCAAGAATTATCTTGGTCTCGCCCTTCATAACCTTAAAGCTCAGCCCGTCCAGCACAGTGCGGTCGTCAAAAGCAAGATGAACGTCGCGGAACTCGATGGAAGGAATCTCGCGGTTGCGGTCATTGACTTCCGCGAAAGTTGACTCGGCGGCATTCTCGCTAACGCCCCCGTCGAAAGATGCTTGTAATGCCGGTTCTGTAGTACCTAAAGTCGTTGACATATAACCTCGAAAATTTAGCGCTGCGGCATGCCAAGAATATACTGTAGGCCGCGCGACAGAAAGAAGTCGGCTATGATTACGATGATTGATGCCATCACAACCGCTGTGGTGGTCGAGCGCCCTACGCCGACCGTGCCGCCTTCCGTCTTCAATCCTTTGTAACAACTAATAGTACCAATAATCAGCCCGAATGCAATTGGCTTGATGATGCCGCCGAGTATATCGTTGGATGTAACCCCATCCCAAACAGTTGACATGAATGTGCTGGTTGGCAGGCCGTAGAGTTGTGTGGAAACCATCGCGCCCCCGCCAATGCCTACCACATCGGCGATTACTGTCAGAAGCGGCATGGAGATAATCAGGGCGACGAGGCGCGGCGCAACAAGCTTGCGAACCGGGTCGGTGCCTAACGCGCGCATGGCATCAATCTGCTGCGAGACGGTCATCGAGCCGAGTTCGGCTGAGATGGCTGAGCCTACTCGTCCTGTGATCATCAGTGCGGTGAGAACAGGCCCAAGCTCACGCACAAGCGAAAGAGCAACCAGCCGACCCGTCTGCCCCTGCGCGCCGTAGAACTGTAGTGTCGGAAAAG
>DATHJK010000157.1:0-3235 GCA_035316225.1 Pyrinomonadaceae bacterium | reverse complement strand
GCGCAGCACCTTGATCCTCAGCGCCCCAGCAGCCTTGCCTCCATACTTGAACGCCGCAGCACGCTTCCTATCATCTGTGTGGGCGATGGCCCGCCCACGCATCTTGAAGTCGGCAGGATTTACGTAGTGCCTGCAAACCGGCATGTGCAGATTATGGATTCGAGCGTGCAGCTTCAGGGCGATATGGAAGGCAGACCACGCCCTTCAGTGGATCACCTTCTGACAACGGCTGCCGAATCTTTCGGCGAGCATCTGGTCGCGGTGATTCTGACAGGCTCAGGCTCGGACGGCGCGGCTGGCGCAGTCGAAGTTAAGAGCGCGGGCGGCGTCGTCATCATCCAGAACCCCCGGACGGCGCAGTACCCATCCATGCCTATGAGCCTGCCGCCGACGGCGGTTGACCATGTGGCCGAGCTTGAGCAGATGGGGCAGCTTCTCTACGACATAGTTCAGGACGTTAAGCTGCCCCCACCGGAGAAGGTCGAAGACCCTTTGCGCGATCTTCTGGCATTCGTCACGCGCCACACCAATATTGATTTTCAAACCTACAAGTCTACGACCATCCTACGCCGAATCACGCGCCGCATGGCCGTCACTCACAACCAGACGCTGAACGACTACGCTCAGTATGTCGAGACGAACCCGGAAGAGATAGCGGAACTGGTCAAAGCATTTCTCATAAAAGTGACAGGGTTCTTCCGCGACGCAGAAGCTTTTGAATATTTGAAAAGCGCGATTCTGCCTCTGCTGTTAGAGCAGGGACGAGAGCAGGGGCGCGTGCTGCGCCTTTGGTCTGCCGGGTGCGCGACTGGCGAAGAGGCTTACTCGCTCGCAATTCTTCTGGCAGACTTGCTAGGCCCGGAGCTTCCCGAATGGAGCATAAAAATATTCGCAACCGATCTGGACGAAGGCGCTATCAACTTTGCGCGGCGCGGCTTTTATCCGCCCAATGTCTTGAATGATTTGCCGGATGATTACCGCGCGCGATTCTTCGAGCATGCTGACCAGGGGCTTAGGATAAGTAAGGCGCTCAGGCAGATAGTAATCTTCGGCCAGCAGGATTTGAGTCGCGGCGTTCCCTTCCCGCGCATTGATCTGGTCTTGTGCCGCAACCTGCTCATCTACCTCAAGCCCGAAATGCAGCAATCCGTCCTTGACCTCTTCGCTTACTCGCTTTACCAGTCGAGCGGTTATCTATTTTTAGGAAAAGCCGAGACAGCGCGGCCAAGCAAGGCCACTTTCGAACTGGTGAACAAGAAGTGGAAGATTTACCATTGCACTAGCGGCCCGCTCACACTGCTGCCCGGACAGAGCGCCTCTCCCGCGTACATGGGCATAGGCATGCCTTATTCGGAGCGACGAGCGCGCGCGCAGCGACAGGCAAACTCTACAATCAACACGCCTGTGCCGCAGGAGCCGGGAATCGCCGAGGGTGAGATCGCGCAACTGCGTCGCTTCAACGAAGTGATGCTGCGCTACCTGCCAGCGGGCGTCATCATCATTGACCGGGCGTACCGCATCATGACCATCAACGGCGCTGCGCGCAGGCTTCTGGGGATACGCGAGATAGCCAACGATCAAGATTTCCTACACACCGTTCGCGGCCTCCCTTACGCGCAGGTTCGCAACGCTATTGACACGGCGTTCCGCGAGCGTTCGACCGTAACGCTCAGCGAGCTTGAGTTGGACACGAGCGCAGGCGGCTCCAGTCGCTACGTCAATCTCGCAGTCATGATAATGCAGGCGGAGGCGGGTGCGCCCGACCTCGCCATTATCAGCGTCACCGATGCGACCGAGCAGGTGCAGACGCGCCGAAGGCTGGAAGCGATTCAGGCCGAGCAGACTCAGTTGGTTAACGAGCTGAGCGTTACCAACAAGCGGCTCGGCGACATGAACAAAGAGTTGCAGGACGCGAACGAGGAGTTGCAGGCTACGAATGAAGAGTTGATGCTGACGCAGGAGGAATTGCAGGCTACGAACGAAGAGTTCGAGGCTACGAACGAGGAGTTGCAGGCCACGAACGAAGAGCTTGAGACCAACAATGAAGAGGTTCAGGCTACCAATGAAGAGTTGCAGACGACTAACGACGAGCTGACGGCGCGCACGCACGAGCTTCAGGAGAAGTCGAAGGAGATTACCTCGGAGCGAATCCGGCTGTCCGAGATAATCTCTATGGCTCCGCCTTACATCATGCTCTTGAAGGGGCCGCAACTGCTCGTAGAAAATTTCAACCCGCGCTACGGAGAGCTTCTTGGCGAGCGCGACATCATAGGCCATCCATTTGACAATGTATTCGGCGGCGCTGAGATGGTCGAGTTCGTAGAGATGGTGCATAACGCATACAAAACCAACCAGCCATTAACAACCCGGCAGATGCTCACGCATGTGCCAGACGGGCGCGGCGAACCAACCGAGAGCCATTTCATTCATCACATCGCCCCACTGCACGACGCCGAAGGCAAAGTTGACGGAGTGGTTATCTATACGGAGAATTTCTCTGAAAGAGGGGAAGTTGAAGCGGCGGAACCCGACGGCGACCAATCCGGCAAGTGAAGCGCCTGGATGCAGTCAATAAGTATTTTGAGTTCGTTGTAAGAGGTGTTAGTGAAGAAGCCGCTCGCGCGAGGCGAAAACTTTAAGCTCGCCAGGGGATTGAGATTCTTCTATCAGGTTTGGAAATCGCCCTCTCAGGTATCAGACCATTTTTCACACATCCGTCGAATACCGCTCTAATACCTTTTAAATAATGGTGAATAGCGAGGCGGAATTCTTTTTTTCCAGAAGGTATCCCCGCCCCCCGCACCATTTCTGAAGCAATCTAACTCGCTCCTGAATACCTGATAGAATTCGCAGGCTTCGTGCTCAAGAATTTCGCGGTCTGTGACGTGAATCCTGCCGCGCGTGTATCTGATAGCGTTGAAGTTTTGCAGAACCTGAGCCGCCTGCGTTATCCCTGCGCGCCTGGCACCAAGCCTTCCGGCTATCGTTTCCTGCGTTAGCCGCAAGTCATCGCCGCTCACGCGGTCATGAACCATCAGCAGCCAGCAGCTCAACCTTTGAAGAATTGTGTGGCGACCGTTGCAGACGGCGCGCTGCGAAGTCTGCATCAGCAACGAGCGATAGTAGCTCATTATGGCTTGCTGCACCGACTCGTTAGAGCGGAAAAGCTCCCTGATAGTTTCGGCATTTATACTCATAGCGCGACCGGGAATCATCACGCGCACCCAGTTGCGAG
>DATHJK010000156.1:0-17163 GCA_035316225.1 Pyrinomonadaceae bacterium | reverse complement strand
CGCGCAGGATCACGTTCGCATCGTCTGCTTCATGACGGACGGTTACGTTGGCAACGATATGGAGATAATCTCCGAAGTTCAGAAGCATCCGAACGCGCGCATCTTCTCGTTCGGCATAGGCAGCTCCGTTAATCATTTCCTGCTTGACAAGATGGCCGAGTATGGCCGGGGCGAAGTTGAATACGTAGGTCTCAACGACGACGGCTCTGCCGCCGCGCGCCGTTTTCACGAGCGCGTCAGAAATCCTCTGCTCACGGACATCTCGGTTGACTGGGGCGACCTGAAAGTTACCGACGTTTACCCGCAAAGAATCCCGGACCTGTTCAGCGCGAAGCCCGTCATACTGACAGGAAGATACGCTGCGGGCGGCCACAGCGTGATTCGATTGAAAGGTAAGATGAGCGGGCGCGATTTCGTCAGGGAGATTCCTGTTGACCTGCCGGATAACGAGCCGCAGCATGACGTGCTTGCCACGCTCTGGGCGCGCACGCGCATAGACAATTTGATGGGGCAGGACATGAGCGGCATGCAACAGGGAAACGCGCGTGCGGATGTTCAGCAGACTATCACACAGCTCGGTCTTGAATATCGTTTGATGACACAGTTCACTTCGTTCGTAGCGGTCGAAGAGATGACTGTGACGGACGGCGGTGTTCCCCGCCGCGTGGATGTTCCCGTGGAGATTCCTGCTGGCGTGAGCCGTTCGGGCATCTTCGGCGAAGATGCCGAACCTTCTGGTACGCCTGCGTCACAGGTCGGCGCAGGCGTAGGAGGTGCAATCAGCATGCGTCGCAGACCTACGGGCAGAATATTGAATCAGCCAGCAGCGCCGCCTGTGTCCACTGCCAACGGGCAGAGAACCGCGAACGTGATGGCGGAAGCAGACGAAAGAGTTGACGGAGCGACGAATAGAAGAGCGACGCGCGAGGAGCAGCGGCGTCTTCAGCTTCAGACCAGGATGCACCCGTCAATATCCGCGCTCATAGAGCGGTTGAAGCGCAGAGCATCGCAGCCCGGAGCAGACGAGGCAGGCTTCGTGCATGGCGGCAAAGCTGATGTGCAGGTATGGCTCGTAACGAAGTCGCCTGCGATTATCGCGCAACTCAAACGGTTGGGATTTGAAGTGGTGCTCGACCCGCAGAGTTCCAACATGGTCATAGGGCGCATCGCAATTGAAAAACTGGATGCGCTCGTGCGACTGAACGCTGTGCGCTACGTTGCTCCGCAAACGCAGAGCAGCAATTAGAAAAGAGACTCTTCGCCAATCGAAGATACAAAATAAATCGGGGCTGGCCGCATCAACAGATGAGACCAGCCCCGATTCTTTATACAATTGAAATTACGTGTAGTTGCTAGCAGGTCAGTACCGCATGCGGTACTGACTACTTCTTACGCTGCGCGTGCTCGTTGTCGTTGCGGGTCGTACTCGAAAGCAAGATACCAGCGCGCAATGTGTTTGAGCACAGCCGACACGTGCTTGCATTCGTAACCGGGTTCTGCGTTCCCACGGAAAACAAAATCGGCGCAGGTGCATGCAAGGTTCTTCGTCTCCGGGTCGCGGAAAAGGTGATACTTATATTCCGGCTCGGCTTCAGAGCGTGCCATCCATCCGTAAGGCTCCGCCTCGGCCACAGCTATGCGTTCGGAACGCGCGGCGCGCTGCTCGGCGGGCGTGAAATCTTCTATCTTCTTAGTCTGCTTCTTCATACTCATATTCTTGAATCCACCTCTGAGGAAAAGTTAATCTGAAGTTCTTTACTCGGCTAAAAAGCTGCGCAAAATCGCCGGATATTTGATGCGGAAAGCATGATCGAAGTTTGATTTTAGCTGTAGAAAATGATTGACAGTAATCTGCGGATTTGGTAAACCGCGCGAGCGATTCGGACAAGTAAATCCTTCTCTTTGGAGCCAAATCATCTACTTTACGAGGCGGCGCAATGCGCTGATGAAGAAATGAGAAGAGTTTCAGAAAAATACGGCGGTCAATTCAAAATTGCGAACAACCATTCAGCCCTTTGCAGGCTTAAGACTTCTCCTAGCGCCTTTGCATCTTTGCGTGAAATATCTCTCACGCAAAGACGCAAAGGCGCTAAGAGAATAAACGAAGCTCGCAAAGGAGTTCTGAAATCTGCTTTCTGCGCTCTCATTATGCTTTGCGTTTCCACCGCTCGCCCGCAGACGATTTCAAACAACGCGCACGCTCAAGCTAATGCGGCATTGGACGCACGCATGCGCACCGAGATTTCATCATTCAAAGGTCACGTCAGCCTGTTCGCAAAGAATCTGGACTCCGGCGAAACCTACGCGCTGAACGCCGACGATGTGGTTGCGACGGCGAGCACAATCAAAGTCGCAATCATGGTCGAGACTTTCGCACGCATCTCAGAAGGCCGCTCGAAGTGGACGGACGAAGTGGTGCTCACGCCGCAGGCCAAGAAGGTCTACGGCTCAGGCGTTCTTCAACAGCTTTCGGACAATCTTCACCTGACGCTGCGCGACGTTGTGACGTTGATGATAATTGTGAGCGACAACGCGGCGGCGAACCTGGTGCTGGACGTTGTGACGCCGGATGCAGTCAACGCGCGCATGGACAGCCTGGGGCTGAAGCAGACACGTGTGCTCAGGAAGATTGGAGCGGGCAACACGCCAAGCACGTTCGGAAGAAGCCACCCTGATTTCATCACGCGCTACGGCACAGGAATGACGACGCCGCGCGAGATGGCCGGGCTTCTTGAGATGATCGAGCGCGGCCAGATCATCAGCCCCGCAGCATCACGCGAAATGATTGATGTGCTGAAGCGCCAGCAGCTTCACTATGGCATCGGGCGCAACCTTCAAGGCGTAGAGATAGCAAGCAAGTCGGGCGCGCTAGACCATCTACGAAGCGACGTTGGCATCGTCTACACCCGGCGCGGACGCATAGCGATGGCCGTCACCTGCAACGACATCCCCGAAGTTGATTATTCATACGACAACGCGGGCGATCTTCTCATAGCGCGCCTGTCGCAGATTTTGATTGACGGGTTAGGAAAATAAGAGACTGGACGCGGGCGAACAGGACATATAATCAGCGCCCGTTGTAAGCAGCATGATTTTATCGCACCTATAGCCCGGCGAGTCATTCGAGCGGACGCGCGACTGAATGCCTCTCATGCTTGTTCGTTGCTTCGAGTGATGTGTGCTTCATGCGCGGCGTGGGTTAATTCGAGCGAATTGTTCTTACGCCTCTTAGGGCATCTAATATGCGTTAGGCTTCTGTTGAGTGGTTTGGAACAAAAAGGTAAACTGTGTCTCGGAGGTGGAAAAATATGAGCAAAAGCTTGACTGCTGACATGCCATCTGAGGAAGCCGATGTTAAAGCGGCTATCGAGAAAATGCTTGCCGAGGTAGAGCATAACCGCGAGAAAATGCAACGTGACCAAGAAGAAATTGACCGTTTGAAGGCTCGCACCCGCGCAACATTGGCACAATTGGAAGCAGCGTAAATCATGTGGAAGCAACTGTATGAATGGGCGAAGGAGTTAGTTTTCTTATCGCAGGACACACAGCGTAATCGTGGTGACATTAGAGATTTGCGAGAGGAAATAGATCGGCTAACCTCAGTAGTGCAGCGGCTTGCTTTCGAGGTGCAACGATGAAGCGAGAAAATAGATCATGCTCGTGAGTCAGAGGCACAGGAGCGTGAAAAGATGGCATTGAAATTAGAGAATGAGATGTTAAAGTTTGAGCGGCGCTTGTCGGCAGGTAAACCAAGCGAAGAAAAGAAAGATAAAGAATAAGTCTCTATTCCCCCGAACGAAGCCTAACAACTCATTCAACCGGAGCGCGGATTGAATGGCTCTCATCGTCCTTTATTACACTGGAAGTTGAATGCTTTACGCCGCGCCCGGTTAATTCAGGCGTTAGATGGCTTTGTAGTTCCAACCATATCTGTGATGGGTCAGTAGAAGAATGGAGACGTGATGCTGTTTATGGTAATCGAGCGCTTCAGGAATCGAGATGCTAAAGCTGTGTATCGAAGATTTCGAGAGCGAGGACGAATGTTGCCTGAAGGATTGAAGTACATCGAAAGCTGGACGGAGGCTACTTTCGACCGCTGCTTTCAGTTGATGGAATGTGAAGACCCACACCTGTTCCAGGAGTGGGTCTCCCATTGGCAGGATTTAGTAGAGTTTGAAATCGTTCCCGTCATCGCATCAACGGAAGCTGCAAATTCAATTACACAATCGCTATAATCCTTGTTCATCTATTTCGATAATCGCCGTCCAATAACTCATTCGACTCTATGCCTCAATAGTAAGCCTTTCATGCTCGTTTATCGCACCGATTGTAGAATGCAGCTTGCTCGCAGCCGGTTAATTCGGGCGCTATTATGGCTTGCTGTCGCCATGACGTGTAATATCTGAGATATGCTGAGAGCGCTCACCCACGAAGTATCTCCAAGGATTGCTGAATGCCAGCTTACGTTTATTGAGAGATCGCCCATCGACCTACAGCTAGCAGTAGGCCAGCACGACGATTATTGTACTGTGCTTAAAGGTCTAGGGGTTATTGTCAAAGAACTCTACGAAAATGAGTCGTACCCGGATTCATGCTTTGTGGAAGATACTGCGATTGTCGTTGACGAGCTTGCGATAATTTGCAGTATGGGAGTTTCCTCACGCCGAGGAGAGACCATGCTAATTGAGCGCGAGCTATCCAGGTACCGGGAAATAGCTCACATTTCTCTACCCGCTACAATCGAAGGGGGAGACGTGTTACGAATCGGGAAGAAGATATTTATAGGCCAGTCAACCCGCACCAATCTTGAGGGCGTTGAAGAGCTTGCGAGAATATTAGAGCCTTGCGGCTACCGCATCGTACACGTGCGGACAAAAGGAAGCTTGCATCTGAAATCTGCCTGCACGGCAATAGATGAAGAGACGTTGTTTGTGAATCCAGAGTGGGTTGAGCTTGATGCGTTCAGAGGATTCAATCTGATATACACCCCGGCGGAGGAGCCTTGGTCAGCAAATGTGTTGCGGGTTGGTACTACTGTATGCATCCAGGCAGGATTTCCAGGAGCGGTAGAGTTGATAGAACGTGTGGTTGATAGAGTCGAGATCATAGATATGTCAGAGCTACGGAAAGCAGAGGCCGGTCTTACATGCTCAAGCATTGTTTTTGAAAGCGCCGCCTGACAACTCATTCAACCGGAGCGCTCTATAGCATTTATACGTGCCATCTTGCCGGGCGGGATTGCTTAACATGGCACGCGGCAAATCGCACGAACACCGCAAGTAAAGCGAGATAGCAATCCAAACGTGGATTAGTTTTGCAATTTTGGTCTTTTGTCTTCTTTAGCTGAAAGCAGCGTTGATGAACTTTATCCGCAACTTATTCGTAATTCCCCCGAAAGCAGTTGCTTTGATTAGAAATCATCAAAGGGGTGTTTATGTTCTGTCCAAAATGCAGCCAGCAACAGGTCTCCGATGAAACGCGGTTCTGTTCCAGATGCGGTTTTCAGTTGGGCGTTGTGAAAGCGCTACTGGTCGCCGACGGTCTGCCGCTGACGCAAGAGGCCGGGGCGCAGAAAGCTGACCGCTCGCTGCGCAAACGCGACCTGACCATTGGGGCTATGCTGATGTTCTTCGCAGCGCTGCTGGTCTTTGCGATTACGGTTGATCTGCCGCCTTCGCACAGCGCCCGTATAATCTTTTTGATAATAGTGTGGCTGCTTCTCAGCGTGCTTATCAATATCGTTCCGCTTGTGCGCTATCTCTTTCACGGGGATTCCTCGTCAACAGCAAGCAATGATTCTTTATCAAATGTTGTTTCCGGCCTCATACAAAAACCGGGGGCAGCCAGCAGGAATGCTCTGCCTCCTGCTCAAAGCATACCGGCAACAAACTTCGGCGGGCAGCGTCTGAAAACTGCCGAGGTGGTCGAGCCGCCGAGCGTTACTGAGCGAACGACGAATCTGTTAAGCAACGAATAGTAGCCAGAGCTTTATGCTCTCTTCTTTCGTTTAACTTTCTTACCGGCTCGCTTCCTGTTTTCTTTCCGACATCGTTCGATGCCTTCATTTACAATCTTTTCGGCTCGCTTTGGGCCGAAGCGTCCGAGCGGGTTGAACTCCTTGCCTTTAATTTCATTGTATGAGATGAAGAAGTGCTCAATCTCTGCGACTAAATGCTCGTTGAGCATGCCCAGAGAACGCACGTTACGATAGTCGCGTGCGTCGGAAGCGACGGCTATCAGGCGGTCGTTACGCATACATTCACCGTCGCGCTCCTTTTGCTCGGCTTCGATTACGCCGATTAAACGAGCGGGCACGAGGCAGCCCGGAAAAGCAGGCTCATCCATAAGCACCAGCACGTCCAGCGGGTCGCCATCGCCGCCAACAGTGGAGGGTACGAAACCGAAATCGAAAGGGAAGACCGCACCGGCAGGCAAGACTCCGCCGAGCTTGAACAGATTCAATTCCGCATCGAAGTTGAACTTGTTTCTGCGTCCTTTCGGAGTCTCTATAATGACGTTCAGGTTCTTTGAATCAGAGTCGTATGCGCTTAGCTGAGGAATCCCGTGTTTGCTTGAAAGTTTAACTGGCATGGCTAGATTTTTAACTTAACTGCTTTTCATTGTCTAACTCAAAAATCTGGAAACCTTGACAACCATTCTTTCGTTACACCCTTTGTAGCTTCAAATGGCTCTTTCAAGTCCCTTCAAAAAAGAGCGAAAGGTAAGATAGAAATGAAGAAACGGATTTTTTTCGTGATGCTTCTGGTCATCGCAGCAGCCGCTCTGGGCGCGATTAATCGCGGCGCTAGCATTTTCGGGCGCTCCTCCAGTGGTGAGGCTCGCAGAGAAATTCGCCAGACCTACCAGCTTGACCCAGGCGCTCGCGTGGACGTTTCCGGCATCAACGGCACCGTGGATGTTCAGACCGCAGATACAGACGAGGCTGAGGTCTATGTGCTTAGCACTGCGGGAAGCGAGAGCGATCTGGACAGTCGCCCTGTCACCATAGATCAAAGCTCTTCGAGTCTGGCGATACGCAGCGAGCAGCGCCACAGTTGGGCTTTCTGGCGCATGTTCCACAGCGAAGTGCATCAGCAGGTCGTACTGAAAGTCCCAAGCAAAATTGCGCTCAACATCCGGGGCATAAACGGGCGCGTGACCGCAGGCGAGATTGACGGCTCTGTAGAAGTTCACGGCGTCAACGGCAAGGTTGACGTGGCGCAGGCAAGCGACTACTTGAACATCTCAGGCATCAACGGCAAAGTCGCAATCTCCGTGAGACAATTAGGCCAGAACGGCGTGCGCATTAGCGGCATCAACGGCAACATAGAGCTTCGGCTCGCAGACGCCGTTAACGCGGACTTCACGGCCAGCGGAATCAACGGAAAAGTTAATTCCGATATACCTAACGTCTCTGTAGTGGACGAATCTATGCGCTCAAAATACAGCGCGCATATTGGAACAGGCGGCGCGCCCATAAAGATTTCGGGAATCAATGGAAACATACATCTAACGCGCTCCGCGACGGCTACATCGGCCTCGTAAATCGTTCCCCATAGCTTTCCCCATACCAGCAACCACGTGCTTAGCTTTGCCGTAGCACGCGGTTGCTGGTATTTTCATTTACGAACATCTTAAATCCGAATGGTGTGCGCAACAGCTTCCTTTCATGCTCGAATAAGCCCGCGCCATAAGAGGGAACCGTTGATAAAATCTCTCAAAATTTTCGCAATCATCGCTCTCATTTTACTTACAGGCAATCTATGCCCGGCGCAGGATGCCGCGCGCTCGCAGCACACACTCGCGGGCGAATTCCGCACTCACAATAAATTTCATTCACGATATCTCGCGGATGATAGAGATGTGATTGTTTATCTCCCACCCGGCTACGACACGGACGTGAATAGGCGATACCCTGTCTTTTATCTTCACGATGGACAGAATCTTTTTGACGGAGCCGCAAGCTTTATTCCCGGCATGGAGTGGCGCGTAGACGAGACTGCGCAAGCCCTAATTCAATCCGGCGCAATCGAGCCGTTAATCATCGTGGGCATTTACAACGCGGGCAACGCTCGCATGGACGAATACACGCCTACGCGAAGCGCGAAATACAGTATGGGCGGCAAGGCAGACAGTTACGGGCGCATGCTCGTTGAAGAATTGAAGCCGTTCATTGATTCGCACTATCGAACGAAGCGCGATGCAGTAAACACAGGTCTCGGCGGCTCGTCTCTTGGCGGGCTGGTCTCTCTCTATCTGGGTCTCAAGTATCCGAATGTTTTTGGAAAGCTCGCAGTTATCTCGCCATCGGTCTTCTGGGATAACAGAACTATCGTGCGCGACGTTCTGAACCTGAACGGAAAACCTGCGCTTAGAATCTGGCTGGATATAGGGACGCACGAGGGAGGCAACGAAGAGGATTATCTTCAAACGGCTGCGGACGCAAGGTTGCTGCACGATGCGCTTGTGGCTAAAGGTTGGAGAGATGGCAGGGACTTATCATTCCTGATTGCTGAAGGCGCTGTTCATAACGAGCAAGCGTGGGCTGCTCGCGTCGAAGCGATTCTCAAGTTTCTATTTCCCGGAAGATAGATATGAGATTCTTATTCGCACCCGATTGAAAAGAGGTATGGAAGCCAGCGAAGCTATTCGCTCCTCCTCATTATCTTAAAAAATCCTGGGCGCAGAGCTTTTGAGAAATTAAATCTCCGGCCAGCCTGTGTCCAGCATCATTCCAATGTCCGTTGCCCGCATCGTTCCCGAACCCGTGCAGAAAGACTCCGTTTTGATCTGCGTAAGCTTGCATAGGTTCTGCTAAATCAAGAAATGCTATTCCTTCGCGGTCTGCCAGAGCTTGAAGACGATGGTTGGGATAGAGCAGATCGTTCGTGCCCAGACGGTTGATTAAAGCCTGACGAACCGCCTTTTTAGGATAGACCTGTATATCAGTGCTTATAGTTACGAACAGAAACTTCGCTCCTCTCCGTTCCACTTCGTCGCGCGTCTGCTTTATGAGACCTTCCGTAAGCCGCCAAGCCTCTTTCCATGTATCGTCAGGCTCTACATAAATCATGTTATTCAGGCCGACATCTTCGGCTGAAACCGTTCTACTCTGTGTCTGCTGAGATTGAGGAGTGTTTGGCTGAGCAGCTTGCGATTGTGAAAGTGCGCGGCGCGCTCGCCAGTCTGAAATCCTTGTTCGTATGTTGTACTGAGCGTGATGTAGCAGTTGTATAAAGCACGAATGGTTATGCAGCCATTCCCATGCCCTGAACATCCTGGAATCGTGCCAGCGATATGTGGGTGAATCCCTGAACGAAGAGTCGTACACCAACTGATCATTCCTGTAGAAGAAATAAGGAATCTCTTCCGTCTGCTTGAATGGTCTGTAGTTATCAATGATGTCGTTGTACGTCGTAACTGCGAGTATCACAATATCCGGCGAATAATCCCAAACTCGTTGACGCAACGTGAGCAACTCCTGTGCAGTGCCATAACCTCCTACACCGAAGTTGAGCACCTCAACTTTCTTGCCTGCCAGCGCCGGGCACGACTGTAATCTTTGCTCCATCACAGCCCAGAACGTTTGTTCCATAGGAACTTGTCTGGCCTCTGCGAAGGAATCGCCAAGCACGGCTATTCGTACAGTATCAGCAGGTTTGGCTTTGGAATGTTCCCGGTCACGAAAGCCCTCGCCGTTAATCCGAACATAAACCTTGTTCTCTACCCAGAACCAACCTTCAACATTGGGGCGCGGCGCATAACCTCTCTCGTAATCAGTTATATAAAAGATGGGGTAAGAGTAGCCTATGATTCGCAAACTGATTTCGGCCATGAGGCAGCCTATTATCAATCCCCAGAGAACAAGCAGTAATTTCGTTGACAGGCTCTTTTTTCTTTTAGGCTCTTCCATTTAAATCTCGAACGGGTCTTTGTCAGTCAAAAAGGCTATCAACTCCTGCTTGTTCGGGTGGCTGTCTAACCACGTGCGCACTCTTCTGATCTCAGCAAAGTCTTCCCCGCCGAATTTCTGTGTATAAATTCTCTCCAGATGCTTCACCATCGCTTCTTTTCGAGCGCTCGCCTGCCAGAACTCTGTTAACATTCCGTTCAGGTCATCGTGAAGGTTTCTGTTCTTCAAAGTCTCCCATTCGTTGCCGTCCAGCCATATCCCTTTACAGCCAGCGCAATGATCCAGAGCGAAGCCTACGCCGCGCCCGACCAGGTATTTTGTCATGCGGAAACGACACTCAGGGCAGTCCAGGTACTTGCCAGTTTCAGACGATTGCAAGTTGTCGCCCTGATCCGGTAGTTCCGGCAGGTTCGGGCCATGCTCTTCCAGCCACTTCCAGTATTCAGCGCCACGTATCCAGTTTCCTTTACAGTTCGGGCACTTCAGAGAATTAAGATTTGATTCCAACGTGCCAGGTATTAGCTCGGTTGATTCGCAGACAGGGCAGTTCATAATCTGTTTTTCCGGTTTCGTAAAAATTTCCAGCATCCATATCCAGCGGAGTAGATTCGATACTATCACATTCAGGGAAACGCGCGAGACCGGCGCAGAAAGCACACAGGCTGCGCAGAGAAAAACCATTTGAAATTTCTGAATTTGAGTTAATAAAAAACTGAGTGAGCCTCTGTGCTTTCTGCGCTTGCGGTGGTGATCTGTAGATTCACAGGCTTAAACCGGAGATCGTTCTAAAATCCGCATCACTTTTGTGTGTGGAGAAGCTATACTCGGCGTTCCACGTGCGCGCGTTGGACTAGCGCCGATTGTTTAAGGAGGTAAAGGATGACGACAGGCTACGTGCTTGCCATTGACCAGGGGACGACAGGAACGAAAGTAATCGTCTTCGACAGGCAAGGCGGCATTCGCGCGCAGGCTTATTCCGAGTTCACACAGCATTATCCGCAGCCCGGTTGGGTCGAGCACGATGCGGAGGAGATTTGGCAGGTCACAATCCGGCTGGTCGAGGAAGCTTTGCTGAAAGGAGGCGTGAAAGCGGGAGAATTGCGCGCCGTCGGGATAACGAATCAGCGAGAAACTGTTGTGATGTGGGAGCGCAGGACGGGCGTGCCGGTCGCGCGAGCTATCGTCTGGCAGGATCGTCGCACGGCTTCAATGTGCGACGAGTTGAAGGCGAATAATCTGGAAGAGCATTTCAGGACGAAGACGGGGCTGGTCATTGACGCCTACTTTTCCGGCACGAAGATAAAATGGCTGCTGGATAATGTTGAAGGTTTGAGGCAGCGCGCTATTGATGGAGAAATTGCATTCGGCACGATTGATTCCTGGCTCGTTTGGAAACTGACAAACGGCGCAGCGCATGTCACAGATTATTCAAACGCCTCTCGCACGCTTCTTTACAACATCAGGAAGCTTTGCTGGGATGACGAGCTTCTTCAAATTCTGGACGTGCCGCGCAGCGTACTTCCAGAAGTGAAACCGTCGTCTTTCATCTACGGCCACACGGACCCGTCCATCTTCTTCGGCGAGAGCGTACCTGTCGCGGGGATTGCGGGCGACCAGCAGGCGGCGCTATTCGGGCAGGTCTGCTATCGCGCCGGTACTGCGAAGAACACCTACGGCACAGGCTCTTTCATTCTGCTGAACACGGGCGCGGAGGCCGTAGAGAGCCGTGCAGGGCTTCTTACAACAATCGCATGGCGTATTGGTGACGACCCCGTAGAGTACGCGCTTGAAGGCTCCGTCTTCATCACCGGAGCAGGTGTTCAATGGCTGCGCGACGGGCTGGGGATAATAGAGCATGCGGCGGAGACGGAATCGCTCGCTCAGTCTTTGAAATCGAACGATGGAGTCTATTTCGTTCCGGCGCTGGTTGGCCTCGGCGCTCCACACTGGGACGCTTACGCGCGTGCGCTTCTGATAGGCATGACGCGCGGCACCCGGCGCGCGCACATAGCACGCGCGGCGCTTGAGAGCATGTGCTACCAGACGCGCGATGTAGTGGGCGCGATGGAGCGCGATTCCGGGATTCGCCTGACAGAATTGCGCGTTGACGGCGGGGCTGTTGGCAATCAATTCCTGATGCAGTTTCAATCGGACATTCTTGGCGTGCCCATCGTTGTGCCTTCTATCACCGAGACGACATCGCTCGGCGCGGCTTATCTGGCGGGTCTGGCTGTGGGATTCTGGAAGAGCAGGGAAGAGTTGGAAGTGAAGTGGAAGGCGAACAGGCTATACGAGCCGCAGATAAGCGAAACAGAGCGCGAGCGTCTTTACAGCCGGTGGCTCAGGGCTGTCGAAAGAGCGCGAGGATGGGCGCTGGAGGAAGATTGAAGAAGAACTGGAAACAGTCTCATGAATAGCTGCCGGGTGATGAAAGAGCTAATGGTTATGTTGCCTTAGAGACAGGCGAATCTATTCATGAGATGAGTTAGTAGTATGCAAAGAGCCGTCCTTTCTGAAATTGAAAAGATTCCCTTCGATGTAATAATCATCGGGGCAGGCATCAACGGCGCTGGCATTGCGCGCGACGCAGCGATGCGCGGGCTGAAAGTTCTGCTGTTGGACAAAGGGGACGTGTCTGCGGGGACGAGCGCGTGGTCAACGCGCCTGATTCATGGCGGGCTTCGTTACCTTGAATACGGCGAGGTCGCGCTCGTCCGTGAATCTTTGCGCGAGCGAGAGCACCTCTTTCACATAGCGCCCCATCTGGTTAAGCCGCTACAGCTTCTCATCCCTGTCTATCCTCAGAGAGCCAGGCGCGGGCGGTTGATGATTCGCGCAGGAATGCTGGCTTACGACATATTATCGTTCGATAAATCGCTGGAGCATCACCGCGCCCTCTCACGCAGGGAGACGCTCAGGCGTGTGCCCATGCTTGACCCCGAAGGATTGAGTGGAGCAGTCGTTTACTACGATGCACAGGTGGAGTTCGCTGAAAGATTGGTTCTTGAAAATGCGCTCTCGGCGTTCGAGCACGGCGCGCACGTTCTGAATTACGCGCGAGTTGACAAGATAATCGTTGATAACAATGAAGCGCAGGGCGTTCTGTTCACAGATATGATTCAAGGCGGGACGCACACGGCGCGCGCCAGCTTAACAATCAACGCCGCAGGCCCTTGGGTTGACGAGGTGGCAGGGCTTTCTGACAACGCAGCACCACGAATGATAGGCGGGACGAAAGGCAGCCACATCGTCGTCGGAAAATTTACGGGCGCACCTGACCTTGCCCTTTACGTAGAAGCAGTCGAAGACCATCGCCCGTTCTTCATCATCCCCTGGAACGGTCTCTATCTAATAGGCACTACGGACACCCCTCACGAAGGCGACCTGGATTATCTCAGAGCCGAGGACGAAGAGATTGATTACCTGCTCAAAGAGACGAATCGCATAATACCTTCGGCCAATCTGGCGCGCTCGTCAATTCTTTACACCTACTCAGGCGTACGCCCTCTCGCCTACAGTTCTGATAAAACGAGCGCTGCAATAACACGCCGCCACTTCATACACGATCACTCGCCACGCCTTCAAAACTTTCTTTCAATCGTCGGTGGCAAGCTGACGACATACCGTAATCTGGCGGAGCAGGCGGTTGACGAGATTTTTCGCAAGTTGAAGAGAGATGCGCCGGAGTGTTTGACGGCGCGAGAGTTGCTGCCGGGCGCTGGAAATTTCGATTCAATCCGAGAGAAGCTGAAGGCAGAAAGCCTTTTATCTGAAAAAACTTCTGCGAGACTTTTGAGAATCTACGGAGCGAGAGCAGATGAAGTGCTGAAGCTGGCAGAGTCTGACAAAAAACTGAAAGAAGTTTTCAGTTGTTCGACTGAAGCTATAGGAGCGGAGGTCGTCATGGCGTTCGAGCATGAGATGGCGCAGACGCTCGCCGACTGTCTTCTACGTCGAACGATGGTCGGGCTTGATTCATTCGCGGGTCTTGATGCAGACGAAGCCGCAGCGCGAATCGCAGCGAAACATCTAGGCTGGTCTTCAGATCGATTGCATGAAGAGGTCGCGGCCTACAGGAAATATATCGAGCGCTTTCGTCCGCATGGCTTGGAAAGAATCGCGGCAGATGAAAATCGTTATTAAGGAGCGGGGTTGGAAAAAATTGAGTCCTATTAAGGGAGTCTGAAAGATTTGCAATTTCAAATTTTTCAGCTTTTCTTGATAGGGCAATCAAAATGCCGCTTCTCAAAACCTGAAAAAATCTTCCAAAAACATACTGCGCTGTGCCACAATGCGCGTCCACTACTTCTGCCCGGGCTATGGACTTAAAGCTAAGCCGTAAAACCGACATACGCACTGAAGCGATTGCAGGCAGGCGGCGCGAGATTCATCCTGTGATGTACGCGCTGGCACTTATTTCAACGGGGCTGCTCGCGCTTGAGCACGGGAAGTTTCACTGAGACTGAAAGGCGTTGTAAAGTATAAGGCAATGAGTTCACAAGATACGGACAGGCGAATGGTGGGAAAATCCATCCCGCGAAAAGAGGGGCGCGACAAGGTGACGGGCGCTGCGCGCTACGTTGACGACATTCAATTCCCTGAGATGCTCTACGGCGCAACAGTGAGAACGCAGTCTCCGCGCGGTCGCATCAAGGAGATTATTTACGGCGACGATATTCCATGGGACGAATTCATAATTGTAACCGCTAAAGATATTCCGGGCGAGAACTACGTCGCGCTCATCCTGAACGATCAGCCCTACCTCGTCGAAGAATATTTCAATCACCCGGAAGAGCCTGTGCTGCTTCTGGCGCACGAAGACAAGTATCTATTGGAGAAAGCCCGGCGCTCCATTCGTTTCGAGATTGAAGAGTTTAACCCTATCTTCACAATCGAAGACTCGCTCAACAGGAAAGAGATAATCTGGGGCGAGGATAACGTCTTCAAAAATTTTCTGGTTGATAAAGGAAACGTTGACGAGGTTTGGGCCAGTGCGGATTTCATAATCGAAGGCGAGTACACTACTGGCGCGCAGGAGCAGCTTTACATAGAGAACAATGGGATGATAGCGCTTGCAAATCCCGCAGATGGCGTGACCGTCTGGGGTTCTATGCAGTGTCCTTACTACATTCACAAAGCGCTCATAAAACTTTTTCACCTGCCAGAAGATAAGGTGCGTGTAATTCAGACGGAGACGGGCGGAGGCTTTGGCGGCAAGGAAGAGTATCCCTCTATGATTGCGGGACACGCTGCCTTGCTTTCGTGGAAATCTGGTCGTCCTGTGAAAATCATTTACGACCGGGCGGAAGATATGGCTGCCACTACGAAGCGGCATCCGTCCCGCACACGCCACCGTACTGCCGTTAGCCGCGACGGAAAACTTTTAGGGATGGAGATTGATTTCACTGTTGACGGCGGAGCTTACGCGACCCTTTCGGCTGTCGTCCTCTCTCGCGGTACGATTCATGCCGCAGGGCCTTACAGTTGTCCGAATGTGCGTGTGCGCAGTCGCGCCGTAGCCACCAACGCGCCGCCGCACGGAGCTTTTAGAGGATTCGGCGCGCCTCAGAGCATATTCGCCCTTGAGCGTCAGATGGATAAGGTGGCTAAAACTCTGGGCTTGAGTTCGGAGGAATTTCGCCGACGCAATTTTATTCAAGAGGGAGAGACTACGGCGACTGAGCAGGTTATTCATGAGAAAGTGGATTTGAGCGGGCTGATGAATCGCGCGTTCGAGCTTGCCGATTATAACGAGAAGCTTGAGAAATTTGCTGAGCAGAACAAACATTCGCGCGTGAAGAAGGGAATCGGCTTCGCTTCGTTCATGCACGGCGCGGGGTTCACAGGCTCCGGCGAAAAATATCTTGAATCCGTAGTCGGCGCTGAAGCCACAGAGCAGGGCGGCGTTCGCATACTGGCCGCGAGCACAGAGATTGGTCAGGGCACGAACACGATATTTTCGCAGATAGCTTCTGAAGCGCTGGGTATTGATTACAATCTTATAGAGGTTGCGAAACCAGATACAGGCAACGTGCCTAACAGCGGGCCGACCGTTGCTTCGCGCACGTGCATGATCGTCGGAAAATTGGTGGAATCCGCCGTGCTTGGCTTAAAGCAGACGCTGGTTGGAAGCCATCTTTTGGAAGAGAGCGGTTATACGTCCGAAGATTTCAACAGCGCCTGTCGCGCTTATATCGAGAAGCACGGCGCGTTGAAATCCTTCTCGAAGTACAAGCAGCCCGCTGGCATCAACTGGGACGATGAGCACTATCGCGGCGACGCTTACGGCGCTTACGCATGGGCTATCTATGTCGCAGAGGTGACGGTTGACCCTATGACTTATGAAGCGCACGTTGATGATTTCGTAGCCTTGCAGGAAGTAGGTCGTGTGATTAATCCTGTGCTCGCTGCCGGGCAGATAGAAGGCGGAGTGGCGCAGGGGATAGGCTACACGCTCTACGAAAATGTTGTGTGGCGCGACGGGCGTATGGCTAACAACCAGATGACGAACTACATAATTCCGACTTCAGCCGACATTCCGCCCATACGTGTCTTCTTCGCGGAAAACCCTTATGCCTACGGGCCAGCCGGAGCGAAAGGCATTGGGGAACTTCCTATGGACGGAGCAGCGCCCGCGATACTGAGCGCAATCGAAAATGCAACCGGCGTTAGCATCAATCACATCCCGCTCGTGCCGGAATCATTGATGGAAGAGTTGGAAGTGTAAACTGTTTGACGGAGTAGCAAGAATTGTCTGCTGAAGTGAAAAAAGTGGAGATCAACTGCGCAGTGAACGGCGAAGAGCGTACCCTTCATGCTTATCCAATGGCGCGCCTGCTGGACGTTCTCAGAGAAGAGTTGCGTCTGACCGGAACTAAGGAGGGCTGCGGCGAGGGCGAGTGCGGCGCGTGCTCAGTTCTTATCAACGGCGAGATTGTCAATAGCTGTCTCGTTCCGGTAGCGCAGGTCGCCGGCGCTCGGATAAAAACGATTGAAGGCATAGCAAACGACCAGCAGCTACATGCTGTTCAGGAAGCGTTCATACATCACGGCGGCGCGCAGTGCGGCATCTGCACGCCGGGCATGATAATCGCCGCTGTGAATCTTCTTGAGCGAACGCCTGAGCCTTCGGAAGCGGAGATACGCGACGGGCTGGCAGGGAATCTCTGCCGCTGCACGGGCTACATAAAAATATTTGAAGCGGTTGTAAGAGCCTGTCAGCAAGAGGGAGGGAAAGCGTGAGAGCTTAT
>DATHJK010000155.1:0-9781 GCA_035316225.1 Pyrinomonadaceae bacterium | reverse complement strand
CGCCTTGCGCCGGAACAATCCAGAGGGTTGACGAGCCGACCGAGCCTCCTCCCAGATCGGGATTAGCATCCGATTGAAACACTATCATCGAGCCATCATGCGACCACTTGGGAGAAGAGCCGAAATCCGTCAACTGTCTCGCTGTACCGCCAAGCGTGGGCACGACCCAGACGCCGCCGTGATTCTTCGAGTAGTAAGCGATGCGTTGGCCGTCGGGCGACCAGGCGGGCTGGAAATTCTCTTGCCCGTCGGCGGTCAACTGGATTTCACGACCGCCGGGCGTGAGTTGCTTGACGTAAATCTCAAAGCTTCCGTCATGATTCGAGCTGTAGGCCACAGAGTTTCCATCAGGCGAGAGCGTCGGTTGAGTGTCCAGACCAGACCATACGGTGACGCGCGAAATGTTTGCGACGCTCGGCGCTTGCGTTGCGGCGTTCTGATTGGAAGAGGCTTTAGGTTGATTTCTCCCAAGAAATTTATAAAGCCCGAAAGATAGGCCGATAACCATTATTGAGACGAGAGCGAGGACAGGCCAACGCCTGCCGCTCTTCATCAAGCTCAGCGTGGGCCAGATGCTTGTAGTTGTGTTCGCTCCTTCTATTACGTCTGTCTGTACAGCCGCATCAGTCGCTACTCCCTTATCTCGCTCTTCGCTAATCAGCAGCGTCGCCATCTTCTCGCTCGCGTCCGGCCCAGATGACTGTTCCAGCCTCGCCTGAAATTCCAACTCCTCTTTCAAGCTCTTCAGATCGAGCAGCAAATCTTTTACGACTTGATAGCGTTCTTCACGATCCTTGCGCAAAGCTTTCGTTACGATGCGAGCAAGCTCCGACGGGACACCGGGCGCAGAGCGCGCAAGAGGCTGAGGCTCTTTTTGAAGAATCAAAGAGATAACATCGCTCGGAGTCTCACCATCAAAAGCGCCGCGCCCTGCTATCATCTCGTAAATGACTGCGCCCAAACTGAAGATGTCCGTGCGTTCGTCAACCTTGAGACCACGCGCCTGCTCGGGCGACATATAATTAGCCGTGCCGATTATCATTCCGGGCGAAGTATCAACGCGCGCGAGCGTCGGCGCTTGCGTATCGCGCCCGACCTCCTTACGCTCCGTCAGCTTCGCCAGACCGAAATCCAGCACCTTAACTATACGGTCATCACGGCGCACCATTACGTTCTCCGGCTTGATGTCACGATGAATGATGCCCGCCCTGTGCGCGGCTGCGAGCGCGCCCGCAATCTGCACTGATGTGTCTATTGCTTCGCTTACACTCATGCGCCTTCGCTTCATACGCTGGCGCAAGGTTTCGCCGTCAATAAATTCTGTGGCGAAAAACAGGCGGCCTTCCGACTCGCCGATCTCGTAGATGGTCAGAATGTTCGGATGGTTCAAGGCAGATGCCGTGCGCGCCTCCTGCTCAAAACGGCGCAGGCGATCCGCGTCCTTAGTAAACTCGCCCGGCAATAATTTGAGCGCGACGCGGCGACCTAGCCTGGTATCTTGCCCTAGATAGACCTCGCCCATTCCGCCACGCCCCAGCAACGAGATGATCCTGTATGAGCCGAGCTTCCGTCCCGGCTCCAACTCTCTTTCATCATGAGCAAGCATTTCAGCCGCCACTTCATAAGCGGGAGAATCAATAAAGCTCCCGTCCTGTTCGTGCGAAGAAATTAAAGACTCGACCTCTTGCCGAAGGGAACTATCTTCGCCGCATGCTTCAGAGAGAAAGGCAGACCTCTGGCCCGCCTCGCGCTCAAGCGCCGCGTGAAAGATGTCTTTGACTTCCTGCCAGCGTTCGGGCGTCATAACTCGCTCTATCCCTTAAGAAATCCGTCTGTCCTAATTATTAATGCGAAGACCGAATAGTAAGTCCCTCAAAGAGATGTGGAAAACTCAGAAGATTGTTGAGAAGCGTTTGAGGTCACCGGATGCGATCATTAAGATTTTCAAACAGCTTCTCAGGATAGTTCGCGTCTTAGCCATGCTCGCGCCATCTTCCAGTCGCGCTCGATTGTGGCGTGCGAGATTCCCATCACCTCAGCCGTCTCTTCAATCGTCAGCCCGCCGAAGAATTTCAGTTCCACTATGCGCGCCTGCTTCGTGTCCAGCCGTGCCAACTCCTCCAGCGCTTCGTTCAGCGCCAGAAGATCAATCTCGGGCTGCTCGGGCTTGAGGTCGGCGTGCGTCAGGGAGAGCCTGTGGCGGTCTGCGCCGCCGCGCTTTTCGGCGTTATGCTGGCGCGCGTGGTCAACAAGAATCTGGCGCATCAGATTGGCGGCGATGCCGAAGAACTGCGCGCGGTTCTGCCACTGCACGTTAGTCTGGTCAATGAGCCGCAAGTAGGCTTCGTTAACCAGAGCCGTAGGTTGCAGCGTGTGATCTACTCGCTCGCGTCGCAGGTATGAGCTTGCCAGCTTGCGCAACTCGTCATAAACGAGGGGCATTAGTTGGTTGAGCGCCGCATGATCGCCAGCGTTCCAATTGAGCAGCAGTTTTGTTACAGACTCAGGCTGCCCCATCTCGAAAAATTTCTCCCGCTCGCTTTCAGAAGCTAAATCGTTGTCAGAGGCCAGGTTTAGCCTTACGAGGTCAGATGCGGGCACGATTCTACATCAAAAATTTTCGCGTGCGTGAGGGAATTTCTGCGCGACTTCCGCATGTGAGAGTAGGAGGGATTGAAAAAGGCGACAATCCCCGGAAAAAAATTCCGAAATTTTTGAAAAAGAAGGCAGGCTCCCTCGAAGCCGCCACAAAAAGGAGAGACACCATGAAAAGCGCAATGAGAGTCATCACCACGTTGAGCCTGTTCGCACTGATAGCAGTCAGCGCGCACGCCCAGACCAGCAACTACCAGATGCGAGCCAGCATCCCTTTCAAGTTCACCGTAGGTCAGACGGCGCTCCCCGCAGGCGACTACACCATCAGCTTCGTCAACCGCAGCTCGGACGCGACGATGATGTTGATTAAGAGCGCGGACGGCCACACCAGCAAGATAATGCAGATGCTACCCGTTCAGGCGCGCGAGATTCAGGAGAGCGGCAAGCTGGTATTCAACCGCTACGGCCAGCAATACTTTCTCTCGCAGGTATGGTCGCCCGCAGACCAGACAGGACTTGAGCTTCCCGCATCACGCGCCGAGCGAGCGATGGAACGCGAGTTGGCACAGACGGAGCGAGAGCGCCTGACGGTAGCACTCGCCATCGCAAGACGCTAGAAAATTCAAACAATCCTTCCGTCGCAAGTGACCCAAATGAAAGTTGAGACGGAAAAGGCAGAGGCCGCAAGCTTTTTGAACTTGCGGCCTCTGCCCTTTTTCATTTTCCAAACAGATTAGCGCTTTCGCCTCGCACACTCTCTGATACATTTATTGCACCAGACTTGCAATCCATTCCACCGGGTTCTATTGCGGCTAAACTCTTCTATAGAAAGAAAAGCTTTACATCTTCTGCACCATGCTGTCCCTTCGGGGCCAATTTTGCGTCGTCGTGCCTGACCGCCCGCATAGCGATGTGGAAGATTGCAGCGCATATGCGAAAAAGCAATATTATCCAGTGACCAAAAGAGTTCCTGGATTATACCCTCCCACGGCTTCATATGTTCGATGCTTAATTCTTCAACCGTCTCGATCTTCTCTGAGCACCTGAAGCAAACATCCTCACTATGCTTCTGTAGAAGGTGAAACAGAATCATCTTTCGTAGGCGGCCATTAGCTGTGCCATGAGGGATACCTAAAAATGCGCTCTTTCGAGCGCTGCTATCTCTTTTCATTACGCTGTGCCTTTGGTTAATGAGGGTGTGAATAGGGCATAGGAGACTTGAACTCCTACTCTCCGCCTTGAGAGGGCGGCGTGTTAACCAGTTACACCAATGCCCCTTAAGTGTAGAAAATTATAAAGCCCGCTCCCACTATTGGCAAGCTTGCTCGTAGTCTTTCATCGAATATATAAAATGGATTTTTGTCGCTCTGTTGTTTTGAGACAGGTCTGCGGCTGGTGCTATACTTCCAGGCGTTCGGCGCGTGACATCTTCGATTGTTAAGCGCGCTGATTGAAAGATTCGGTCTCCATCAAATTCAGATAGAGAACTCGCCGTCAATTATGCCTCAAACCTTTTTGGGCCAACGCGCAAGAGTAGAGCGTACGCGCGGTTACTCCTTTTCTAAAATCCAACTCAAGCAATGGTATCGAAGGAGACGGGGATGAAGATTGCCGTGCTCAAAGAGACGCTGCCCGATGAAGCGCGCGTAGCGCTCGTGCCGGAGTCCGTTCGCAAGCTCACAGGGTTGAAAGCGGAGATCGTTGTAGAAAACGGCGCGGGCTTGCAAGCGGGTGCGTCGGATGAAGATTACGAAAGTGCTGGCGCTTCGATTTCAGATGACCGCGCCGCGCTTCTATCTTCCGTGGACGTGCTCGTCGCGGTCAACCGGCCTGAGGCGGAAGATTTCAGGAGCATGAAGCAGGGCGCTATAGTGCTGGGGTTTCTGAAACCTCTGGACGAACCCGCCGCGCTCGAACCCGCAGCCGAGAATCACATAACGACTTTTGCTATGGAGCTTGTGCCGCGCATCACTCGCGCGCAGGCTATGGACGCGCTCTCTTCTATGGCTACGGTTGCGGGCTACAAAGCTGTAATCATCGCCGCCGCGCAGATACCGCGCATGTTTCCTCTGTTGATGACCGCAGCGGGAACTGTGCCGCCAGCGCGCGTGCTCATACTTGGCGCTGGCGTCGCAGGTCTTCAAGCGATTGCTACGGCGCGCAGGTTGGGCGCAGTCGTCGAAGCCTACGACGTGCGCAAGGCTGCTGGTGAGCAGGTGCGCTCGCTAGGCGCGAATTTCCTTGAAGTTGATCTTGGCGGAATAAAAACTGAAGACGCAGGCGGCTATGCTGTGGAGTTGACGGAAGAGGCTATGCAGCGCGGGCGCGCGCTTGTAGCCGAGCGAGCGAAGTCTGCGGACGTAATCATCACTACGGCTCAAGTCCCCGGCAGACGAGCGCCGCTGCTTCTGACTGAAGATGCGGTGAACAACATGAAGCGCGGCGCTATAGTCATAGACCTTGCGGCTTCAACCGGAGGCAACGTCGCAGGTAGTCAAGCGGGTGAAGCAATCGAGCGCAACGGCGTCACTATAATTGCTCCGCTGAATCTTCCCGGAAGCGTGCCCGTTCACGCCAGCCAGCTTTACTCGCGCAACGTCACGTCATTTCTTTCGCTCTTAATCAAAGACGGCGCGCTCAATATAGATATGGCGGACGACGTTGTTGGGCCATCATGTGTGACGCACGATGGAAAGTTTGTAAACAGGCGCGTGGCAGCGATGCTGGAGCCGTTGGCGAGCAAGTAAGACATATGAGAAAGGTCATACTCTTTATAGCTAATAGTCTTGACGGTTTCATCGCGCGAGCGGACGGCGGCTTTGACTGGCTCTTCACAGACAATGATTACGGGATGAGGAAGTTTTACGGCTCCATAGACGCGGTGATGATGGGTCGCAAGACTTACGGCATGATGCTGGGCTTCGGCGAATCCTCTTATCGCGGGAAGAAGAATTACGTCTTCTCTCGAAAGTCTGGAAGCAGCACGGATGAGAACGTGGAGTTTGTCTCCGGCGACGTTAAGAGCTTCGTCGAATCATTGAAGCGGCAGCCGGGAAAAGACATCTGGCTTGTGGGCGGTTTCGGATTGGCCGAGACATTCTGGCGCGAACATCTTATTGACGAGATCATACTATCAGTTCATCCCATCATTCTTGGCTCTGGAATTCCGCTGTTTCGCAAAGCGGACGAGCAGATTGATCTGGAGTTGCTTAAGAGCAAAGCTTTCAAAAGCGGGCTGGTGCAACTGCATTATCGTGTGAAGTGATTTAGAGGTTTTAGTAACTCTATTTGCGATTGAATATGGTGGGAGTTGGATTCACCACAGAGGCACAGAGAGAGATTCAGAATATTTAATCTCAAATTTGAGATTTCAGATTTGAGATTCCTCTTCGGTGCCTTCGGTGGTTAGCCGTAGCCCGAATCAACTCAACCGCAAGACTGTTCAGGGAAAGAACATTATGACTTCAGGCTCATTGATTGCCGCTCTTTACGTCTTCGTGCTCGCTGCTTTTCTGGGCTATCAGGTCATCTCGCGCGTGCCGCCGCTGCTTCACACTCCTTTGATGAGTGCGACGAATGCGATTTCCGGCATCTCGCTCGTCGGCTCAATCGTGATAGCGGGCGAGCATCACACGGTTGCGAGCATCTTAGGCTTCATCGCGGTCGCCTGCGCGACGACGAACGTCGTTGGCGGGTTCATGATTACGGATCGCATGTTGAGGATGTTCAGAAAAAAAGAGACCGTTCTGGATAGATCGAAAGCTTCCGGCAACGGGAAGGTTTGAGTGATGGACTACACGCAATATTTTATAGAGTTCACTTACCTTGCCGCTTCGATTCTCTTCATACTAGGTTTGAAGGGATTGAGCCACCCGGAAACTGCCAAGCGCGGAATGCACCTGGCGGAGTTCGGTATGCTCATGGCGATCATAGGGACGCTGCTGAGCCGCGAGATTGTCAGCTATGAATGGATCGTCGCGGGTCTTGTAATCGGCGGCGCGCTTGGCGGCGCGATGGCTTACTGGGTTCCTATGACGGCCATGCCGCAGCGAACCGCGCTCTCGCACGCATTCGGCGCGTTCGCCGCCGCGCTCGTAGGCATAGCCGAATATTACAACTACACGCACAACATCAAGCCCGTCGGCGACCTAACGCATTTGAAGATGGGCGCGATGGGCTTCGAGGTAATGCTGGGCGCGCTCACTACGACCGGAAGCTTGATGGCGTTTGCGAAACTGCAAGGCATGGTGCGCGGAACGCCCCTGACTTACAGGGGGCAGAACATCTTCAACATGGCGCTGCTCGCTACGACCGTTGGCCTCTTCGTCTATCTAATCTTCGTGCCGACCGCCGGAGTTGCGTTTTACGTCATGCTCGCGCTCGCTTTTTTGTTCGGCATACTGCTGGTGCTTCCCATCGGCGCGGCTGACATGCCTGTGGTGATGTCGCTGCTGAATTCCTACGCGGGACTTGCGGCAGCAGCGACAGGGTTCGTTCTCTCCAACAACGTGCTAATCATAGCGGGAACGTTGGACGGGTTTTCCGGCTTCATTCTCTCCATATTGATGTGCCGCGCTATGAATCGCTCTATGACGAACGTGCTGTTCGGCGCTTTCGGCAGCGCGGCAGCGCAGGCTGCGAGCGACGGTCAAGAAGGCGCTATGCGCGAGGTGAGTTTGGAAGACGTGGCGGTGCAGTTGGCTTACGCGAATCAAGTCATCTTCGTTCCCGGCTACGGCATGGCTACGGCTCAGGCGCAGCATATTGTTCGTGAGCTTGCGGACATTCTGGAAAAGCGCGGCGTGAGCGTAAAATACGCGATTCACCCTGTGGCGGGTCGGATGCCCGGCCACATGAACGTGCTGCTGGCGGAAGCGAACGTGCCATATTCCTCGCTCTACGAACTGGAGCAGATCAATCCTGATTTTCCTTCGACCGATGTTGCGGTCGTCATAGGCGCGAACGACGTTGTGAACCCGGACGCGCGCGACAACCCGAAAAGCCCAATTGCAGGAATGCCCATACTGGAAGTTGACCGCGCTCGCTCCGTAGTGGTTTTGAAGCGAGGCAAAGGCAAAGGGTTTTCCGGGCTGGAGAACCCGCTCTTCTACAAGCCCGTCACGGGCATGCTCTACGGCGATGCGAAAGATTCGCTGACGAAACTCGTGCAGGCCGTTCAGCACGTGTGAAAAGCAGAGGCTAGAGGTCAGAGATTAGAGGTTAGTAAAAGCCTTTGACTGACCTCTAACCTCTAACCTCTGACATCTTTTTTGGAGGAATATGCGTAGACTCAATCTGCCCGGTCTCATTCTCATCATTGCGCTCGTCGCTCAGCTTCCCGTTTCAATTCATGCTCAGCGCAGAAGCAACGCTACCGCAGCTTCATCCGCCACGCACAACGGCGCGGATCAGATCACGCCGGATCAATTGAAAAATTATCTCTACTTCATAGCCGCCGACGCCATGCAAGGGCGCGACACTCCTTCGCCCGGCCTGGACGTGACGGCCAACTTCATAGCGATGAATCTCGCGCGTTGGGGATTCAAGCCTGCGGGCGACGATGGAACTTTTCTTCAGAAGATTGCGCTGCTAAGAAATTATATTGACCCTGCGAAGACCAGCGCGGAGATGAGCGGCGCGAAATTCACCTACGGCGAAGATTTTCAGGCCGTCGCTAATGCAGGCACGGCGAGCGGCAACCTTGTTTATGTGGGCAACGGATGGGTGATTAAGAGCAAGGGCATTAACTCTTATGAAGGCATTGATGTCAGAGGCAAGATAGTAATCCTTTTCGGCACGGCTCTTCCGAAAGGAGTCACGCGCGTGGATTTGACCGGACAGCGCGGCGAGGACTGGGAATCGCCTCTGGTCTACGCAAGAACGCACGGCGCGCGCGGCGCTATCCTCATACCCACGCTTCAAACATTCTCGGTCTGGAACGCTACCAGACGAGCAGCCACAGAACGCGGCTCGCTCGAAGTTGAAAGAGTCCTACAACAGGAGCCTCAACAGTTGCCCGTAATCACTGCCTCTGCGGGAATGCTCACGGCGCTCTTTCGAGGCGAGCGAATAGGGGCCGACGAGATTTTCTCCAGACGCGCATCGGGCGACGCGGGCGCGAGTTTCGATCTCGCATCAACCAAGCAGATGACGTTCACCGTAGGCACAAGACAGGAGCGCGAGCGCACACAGAATGTCGTAGGCATCTGGGAAGGCTCCGACCCCGTTTTAAGAAACGAGTACGTTGCGCTCGGCGCGCATTACGATCACGTTGGCACGGGGCTGCCTCTTCCCGGCAGCGGCAGATTTCTTCCGCCCAGTGCAGATACGAGCGACCTTATCTGGAATGGCGCTGACGACGATGGCTCTGGCACGACCGCTCTTCTGGCTATGGCTGAAACTCTGGCGCACAATCCGCGCCCACGTCGCTCCATACTTTTCGTCTGGCACTGCGGCGAGGAGAAAGGGCTAATCGGCTCCGACTACTTCACGCGCTTTCCCACAGTGCCGCTCAAGCAGGTGGTCACGCAACTCAACATTGACATGATCGGGCGAAGCAAGCGCGCGGGCGACACCAACCCTTTGAACGCGGAGCTATCGGGGCCGAACGAAATCTACGTCGTTGGCTCGCACATGATGAGCACGGAGCTTGGCGATTTAAGCGAGGCCGTGAACCGTTCTTATCTGAACCTCTCGTTCAACTACAAGTACGACGACCCGGCAGACCCTAACCGTTTCTTCTTCCGCTCGGATCACTTCAACTACGCTAAAAACGGCATCCCCGTCATCTTCTACTTTGACGGCGAGCACGAAGATTACCACCGCCCCGGCGACGAACCGCAGAAGATCGACTACGAGAAGATGACACGAGTCACGCGCACCGTTTACATGATGATGTGGGAGCTTGCCAACCGCCCTACACGCCCACTGGTTGACAGGCAATTGCCCCCTGAGCGAATGGTACGAGGATTTTAAAAACAGTGATAAGTGATGAGTGATAAGTGATAAGAAAGAACCTGTCTTCTCTCATCACTCATCACTGCCCTTTTCATCTCCACATACCGAACTCCTCGCGTGCGCGTGTGCGTTGCTCCTGAAATTTCCTGCGCATTGCCAGCAACTGCTCGCGGCGGTATTCGAGCGTGCCCCAGATGATGAGTATGAGAGCGCCTACGGTGATTAAGTA
>DATHJK010000154.1:0-5086 GCA_035316225.1 Pyrinomonadaceae bacterium | reverse complement strand
AGGCCCTGACTCCCCGCCGACAATCGCCCAGTCAATATCACGCAGGTTAAGTATAGGCAGAGGCCCAAGCAGCGGTTCGAGTGAGAGGAACTTGATGTGAGCGCCGGTCTCGCGCAGGTGATCAATGCGAAAAGTATATCGCTCGTTCTCGACGCTCACCCCCATCCAAATGTGTGGCATCCACGGTATCTGTGAACTGAGCCGCATTACGCGCTGGGACCGCTTCGTGAGAATCTGATAGCGGTGCCAATCAGCACGGCACATGACATCAAAAACGCGCAGTATATATTCGGTTGGAACATCCTTGTGGAATAGGTCGCTCATAGAGTTGACGAAGATTACTCGCGGCGCCTTCCAATGCAGCGGCAACTCCAGTGACTGTGGCTGGAGAGTGAGGTCAAAGCCGTTGCGGTAATTAGGCTGGCCCATCGCCCGCAACCTAATAGCTAATCGTTCCGCGTAACAATGCTTGCAGCCGGGGCTGATCTTGGTGCATCCGGTAACAGGATTCCAAGTCGCCTCCGTCCATTCTATTGTTGACTTATCTCCCATAGGGTTTACCTCCTCAGGATGTCTTGCGCGATTTTGATCGCCGTGGTCGAACCCTTAGGGTTCGCGGACGCAAAACAGAGCAGGTAGAGCGGGTTATTTTTGGAGTTAAGCAAAGGGAGCGGATTTTCCGCGACGCCAGCGAACAACGACTTCAGCCTTTTTACGAAGTACTGGCCGATGAAGTCGAAATCGCTCACCTTCTCCATCGAAGACTCCTCCCCGAAGAGACCTTTAACAACCTTCGGGCGATAAAAAGCTTCGTACCAATCCGTCGCGCCGAACATGGCGTCGAGTTTTCGTCGCCATGTCTCGCTTATCTTACCGTCCTTCTTGATAAGCCTGTTGACGGCGACGCCAAGCGGGAAAAGTATCCACAAGTCTATCGCCCTCGTTTGCGCGACCGCCTCGATGGTATCCCATGTGACCTGCATCCCGAAAGGGTCAAGGAAGAGGACCGCTCGGCGTCGCCTCCAGTCGCGTTTTAAGCAAAGCTCTTTCACGTAATCGTTGGCGTCGGAATTCACTAATATGATGTCATCACGAATTAAGGGGTATTCGGTTTTTAACTGCTCCAACTCGGCAAACCGGGCGGGGTCGCACTCAATGAATATGTACTTTGAGAATCTGGGCTGTACTTCAAGCGCAATACGCGCGGAGCCATCAATAAAAGTTTGTGATTCTTGCTCCGCCAGTTCGGGGAAGAGTAGATTCGTGTCATTCTCTGATGTTTCAAGGGTTCGATAGCCTGTGCCAGCAAAAGCATCTATGTAAGCAAAACGAAAGTTCTGCTTGTTCATGACAGTCGTATAGGCCTTGAGGTACTTTCTAACACGCTCTAACTTCTCAGAAGTCCAGTCACCTCCAAAAGATTGCTGTGCCCCCGTCATAAGAAGCCTCCTACAACTCGAACGACTAAAGCGGCTTGTCTTTTATAGATTATACATTGTTTCTTACAAGAAACACACTTTTTTAGACCGTTTATTAGAGGCCTGTGTTTGCTCGATTAGCTTCGCAAAAATTGCGAGAGAGGTAAGTCCCTTGTGGCCTCGGTGCGCAGGGAGTGAAGCGTTCCCGTGTAATGTGCCAAGCCAAAACCCACTATTCGCTGTAGCTCAGGTGTGCGCTCGTCGGTTTCTGGGTCATGGCGTGCGAACTCGGCGATGCTTGCGACCTCATTAGTCCCGTACACTACGCCCACCACGTCCCACGAGCCGCGCCTTATCAGCGGCGCGCCGCTTAACCCTTCCGGCGTCTGCATATCAACCTCGTACGAGGCGACGCGGCCGAACTGCGGGTGCTCATACCAGAAGGCGCGCATGACGTAGCCGCGCAGGTATCTGGCGTGGAGCGTGAACTGCATCCCACCGGCGGCCCTTCGGCCCACGTCTGTCAGCGGGTAGCCGTAGCTGAACACGTCCGTGCCGACTGCGACGTCGCCTTCCGCGACCTTCAGTCCTAGTGTGGGTGACGCTTCAATATGCGCCGTGGCGAGGTCGCTACCTTGTTTGTCCTGCTCAATGTGCGCGAGGTGCAGCGCCTGATGCCCGCCCGCTCCGTTGCTTCGCACGGCGGCGTATCTACAGCCTTCAGGCAACATGTTCTTAACGCAGTGCCAGCAGGTTACCAATATCCGCGGCGCGATTAAGAATCCGGTGCCGGCGAAGGATACTAACTCTGCGGGATCGGTGGATTTAACGACGAAGAGCGGGAGGATGTCCTGATCAACGGTTATTCGGTCAGTATGTGCTCCAAATTCCATCTGAGGAGACCCGCTTTAAGCGTGGCCTAATAATTCTGCTAACTGAACTAGACCATCTACGTCTCTGACCTTGGCGCCGAGTTAATCTTCTCGATTAGCAACTGCAGAAACCTTCCGACCTCCTCCAGCACGCGCCTTTGAACCTGCATGAAGTCGGCGGGCGTCTGTGGCATGCGGGTGATACCGAGATGGACGAGCGCCTCGTTGAGATTGCGCCAAGTACGCTGCGCGTCGCCTTCGCTGCCGTGATCCGGGTCGTGGCTTAGCCACTTATTGCGCAGGAACTTGACCGCCCAAATAGCCTCACAGTCTTCAGGCTCGACGAGCCCTTCGGTGATGAAGCGAAGATTCCTCGCGCCGGCGGCCTCGTATAGTATGAAGTACAAGCCCTCGACGAAGTTTGCGAGCGTATGCTGATCCTGCGCGACCATCCATGGTAAGTCGTTGCAGGCCTCGACAAATTTCGTGGTCGGTTTGAAGATGTCGGTTCCGCCGCGGAGACTGTTCGCTTTGTTGCAGTGCGTGACGAGAGACACACAGCGCCTGCTCAGGGCAGTTAATCTTGCGGCAGGCGAAATCTCAATTAGTTGAGGAGGCTCGGCGTTCTTCGGCACAGAGCCGTGTGCAAGCAATTCCTGCTGCTGAACTGTAAAGCTGTTGTAGATGGTCGGGACGATGATGCTTTCAGCCTCTACCGGCACGATAATCGTGGTCTCTAGCATCGCGGCGGATTCAACCATCTGATCTTCCGCCAGTATGAGCGAGCCAGTGAGGGCGTCACTTTCGGCCTCGTCAGTCGTTTGCTCGATACGTGCAAGCGTGCTGGTTGCAAACCGCGTGTAGGTCACACCCGGCAGGATCAAGTGCTCCGCTAATCGGGGGTGTGTGTTGAAAAGGTCGAGGCTGCGCAGGCGCTCGGCAACACCTTCAGTGCTGATGCGCCACGCCAGGGACGATTCAATTGCGCGGGCAGTGAGAGGGGATGAGGCACGCTCGCTCGCGCTGCGGATCGTTTCAAGCCAGTTTGCTCCGCTCGTGTTGATCTGCTCTAAGAGTTCCCTGGCGGGCGAAAAAGCTTGCTGGAGGTCGCGCAGTTGAACCTGAAAAGAGCGACTGTAATCCTCAAGGAGGCGTTTAGACGCAAGCATGTCTTGGGTGATACGGAATCTTGGGTTGATGAATTCATCGGGAAGCCGGAATTTGTAATTCAGGTTTTCGAGTAAACGGCGCGTTTCGACGTTGCGCATACTTTCGAAAGTTTCAAGTAACGCTCTAAAGTCCGTAGTGCGCGCCCGTTCCGCAGCTTTAATGCTCGCAGCAATGCTCTGAGGGTCGTCGAGCCCTTGCCGGCGGCGCAAGGCAGCGTCCCGCGCGTCTTGTATTTGCCGCTTGTAGGCTTCTAGGCCACCTGCGCGCTGGATCTCCTTAGCTAATTCAGCGGCCTGCCGCATTTGTTCGATCTCATCCCATCTCATGCGTAAGAATATACCACGACAGCATCGTGCCTTAAATCCGCCGCGTCGGTACAGTTTTACTCACTCCAGAAACCGAAACTCACCGATCTCAGCTGAGGGATGTCCTTAAAGTATAGTCTTGGTTGCACAGCGGAAGCATATCCGTCGTTATCATGCGAAAAGACGGAAACATGGGATATTCCAGTAGTTGGGAAGAGTGAATAGCCTCAGATAAAGCAAAGAACTTAACAGGAGAGATTAGCCTTATTCATCGGGTATTGATCAGCAATCCAAATCGCTACCCTTTCGTAAACTCTACCCGGCGATTCGAGATTGTAGAGGGCGGTCGGGTTAGAACCACCTTTCGTTTCAAGACCCAAGTATCGCGTGTAAGCAATCTCTTGCATCCTGCGGACGGCATTCTGATCAAACGCTCGGGGTTTTTGAGCGAGCCCGAGCTCGACGGTGAGATCCGGTATGAACTTCTCCGGTTTGAATATGCGCTTACCTGATGATTTTCTTATCGCTCCTTCCAGCCTGCTCGGTTTTATTTTCATCAGGTGATTGTACGCGGCCCTGGTGATCATATTGAGGTTGTAAAGCCGCGTAGCCATCGCCGTGAAGCTCACTTGATATAAATAAGAGAGTAAGAAAACTGATTCTTCAAGAGGACCTTTTATTTTCAGATTTTTTATGGATTGCTCTATGAGATCACGTGGCATTAAAACCTCGGCGGCGAATGCCTCGGCATCTATCTCTCTTTGATCGAAGTGACGCCTGTAATAATGCGGATGAAGAACGATGAGTTCTTCGTCATGCAGCAGAAGATGCGCAATTTCATGACCGATGCTGTAACGCTGGCGCTCTACTGGCTGAGTTGAGTTAACAAGAATCCAAGGAGGAGTGGGAGGTTTTCGTTTTTCGTCCGCCCGATTGACGACGGCGGCGGCCTTATCAAGAAAAGTTGGTGTGACGTAAATTCCAAGTTGTTCGGCCATTAAGTAGACATTGATCGGGGGCTCGTTTTGGTCCAATCCTCGCCTGACGTTTTCCGCCAGTTGCTGCATTGACCAAAAAGGGCCTATCTCATTAACCACATATTTCTTGGATGATCTTTTCCAGCGGGCCAGATAGTTCTCGCTGTCGGGCGGAATCCGTTTTGTCACCTCTTCAACTTCACGGCGATCATTTTCACTTAGTTCAAAAATACCTGTATTCATTCGAAAGGCGGATGACGTGCTGAATGGCTGATCCGTTGGTCGAGTAAAACCGAGTAGGTCGTTGGGGTAAAGGCGAAACAGATTACAGAGGAGTTGTAACT
>DATHJK010000153.1:0-3297 GCA_035316225.1 Pyrinomonadaceae bacterium | reverse complement strand
TTTTTTGCAGAATGAGATTGCCGGCTTCATTGTCAACATCAGACTTCACACGGATGTAAGCGATGCTTGAACCGTCGCCGCTTATCTTCGCATAGCTCATCTCAAGGGGCGCGGAAGATTCAGTCAGTTGAATGAAACTTTGTTCAAAGGAGTCGTAAATGAAGATTTCGGAATTCCCGTCTGCATTCTCGCCCGTGATGTTTCGGTCGGAAGCGAAAGCCACAAATCGCCCATCGTCCGAGATTGAAGGTTGAAAGCAGCCGCCGCGTAATCGCTCGGAAGAGTTTTGGGGCGATGTGCTGGTCACTTGCGCGAGCGCCCCTCCGTCAAAGAGGAAGATTTCCGAGTTGCCGTCCGTGTTAAGACCAAGCGGGTCATCGTTGGATGCGAAGGCTATGCGCGAGCCGTCCTGGGAGAGCGCGGGGGCGACGGCGCGCGAAAGACTGAATTGAAGAAAGCTCGTAGCGTTACTTGCTATGTCCGCCCTGAATGCTCTGAAACGAGCGTCGTCGCCATTGCGAGCTATATCGGCAGTTGATTCAAAAGCAATATGCTGCCCGTCGCCGCTCAGGGTTGGGTTCAGGTTGAGCGCTTCTTCAGATGTGTTAGTGACTCTGCGAAATCCCGTAGACTGTGAGAGCGCGGTTTGAATCACTACCAAACACAGTGCGAGCGTGCAGCCGAAAAAGATGAGGCGAAAGCTGTTGCGAAGCATAGAGAGTTGCCTCGCATTGATGGTCGTAAGACAATCACGCACATCAACGCGAAATAGTCAAAACCCGAATAGTTAAAGGGTGATTTGAGTTAAACTCTAAACGTCAATAAGTAGGGTGAGATTATGAAAAGAGGCCGCCGGGTGAAGCGTGCCTTCAAGGGTGCTCACAAAAGCGTGAGGATTCTACATTACCTGAGAGTGAAAACGCCAGTTTCTAAAGTGAAGCTGTAGAAAACTTGGGTCGTGATTCAGAATTTATGACAGCTTTCGAGGTAACAATAAAGCTCTATGTCTATAGACTTTCTATGAACGGTTGATGGCTCATCATAAAATGCGAATCACGACCGAGATTAATTGTTACGGCTCCACCGGGTTCGAAATAACATCGTCGCACGGAAACTCTACGCGCACGTAATCAACTTGAATCCAGGCGTCCTGATTGAGCGCCCAAAAGCCTGTGAAAACGTTGTAGGTGTCCGTTCGAGCGGGACGAAACCGCACGACCAACTCTCCGTAACTCGTCAGAGGCCCAAACCTGATTTCGGAAACGGGATGCTGGCTGGCATCACGGAATCCAAAATACCCGTCACTCACATTGCCCGATGTGCGCACAAAGGCTTTGAGCGTGTAAGTCACTCCTGCCGTAAGGCGCACAGGTTGGCGTATAGCGTTCCATCCGGCATTGTTGCGAGACCATGAGTTGTTTCTCCCGTGATAGCTAAGGCTTCGCCTGATGTCAATCCCCGAACTCCCTTCGGCGATCCAGGGCGCGCTTACCGCACTGCTCCGTTGTAGCTCGAAATCTCCGTCTCGCAACACGCTCGCGCATTGCGCCATCGCAGTATGGCAAGCGATCAACGAAAGTCCCCCGACCATTCCGAGGGTCAGAATTTGAAGACGCAAATATGCTAGCCTTGTAGCCATCTTCTTTGTCAAATGTTGCATGATGATCTCCTTCTCTAATTTATCAGGTAAGTGGCTCGCACGCCTTCACCCATCAATGATTTGGCGGGCCATGAGCGTTTTCAATGTAGCAGCCCGGCGCGTGCTTCGCTTTTCTAAGTCAAGACATCAACGGCGTGCAGCCTCACAAGCATAAGCGCTGAGCGCGTGTCCCGCTCGGTATCCTGTTCACCCTGCCTCACGGATTCGTTCCCGAATTAGGTTTGGCGCTGGGCTGTAGAACCGAAGCTGCACCGTCGCGCACCTGAATTGTGAGTTGGCCCAATGCCAGAGCCATCCTCTCGATTGCTCCGGCGAGGTCTGTGGCCTGCTTTGCGACATCTGGATTCTTCATCGCCTCTTCCAGTTGCCGCTGATCCTCTTGTGACATTCCGGCGCTGTTCAAACCCTCGCGCACCTGCGGCGTGAACCCTTGCCGCAAGCTCTGCGCGACCTCTTGAATCTTCTGCGCGTCCAGAGGGTTCGCGCTCAACTCTTTCTGAATATCCGGCAAGAGCTTCAGCAGCGATTGCGTATCGGAAATCATGGTCTGAAGCCCTTTGACGTAGCTTTCCGTCTGAAGCTCTATTCCGCCGGAATCATTCGCCTGTCGCGCGCCCATCAGCTTGCCTTCGATCTGGCTTAGCGAGAGCGGTATGTCGGCGATGCGTTTGGCGAGTGTGAGAAATTCCGTCAAGCTAGGGACTTGCGCCGCAGCAGATGGTTTGGCATTCGGCTCCTGACTGAAGCGCACTACTTCCATGTAATGCGAATCCGGCTCAGGCGGGTCCATCGCTACGCCGACAAGGAATTGCGCAATTGTTTCGGCTGTCGAGGCCGCGCCGAACCACCATGCAGCCCCCGCTAAGCCGACAACAGGGACTAGGAGGGATGCCCCTGCCGCAATGAGAGCGGCTGCTGCTGTTAATTGAGCAGTAAACGCAGCTAGAAGCGCCGCCGTTTTGTTCAATGGGACGTAGACGATGACATCCATCTGGCTCGACGCCAGTGCCTGGTAAGAGTTGTCATACTCGTCATTCGCGGTGAAGTTAACGACGTACCTGAAAGTGCGACCTGAATGACCAAGTTCCACGAGGGAAATCCTGTCGAACCAGGGCCACGTGTTCCAATCCCAATGAATCGGCGGGAACGCAACTTCCACAGCAGCCGAAGAGCCTACGGGGATAGTGCTTCCGCCCGGCACGCTGAAAGTGTGCGCCGGGATAGTCGGCGTCTCCGTCCCGACAGTCTCCTCATGCATGACCGGCACCACAGTCATACGCGACCAGCGAGAGTTGTTGCGTATCCTGCCGGACATTGTGTAGGTATCCCGTTTCCATTGATAGACGGGATCGCGCACAGTCCACTCCCATGTCGGCGGGTCATCCGCCACCACTTCCATCCTCTTTCGCGTGCTGATGAATTCCGTAGCAGTAGTAGATTGCCTGACCTCAAGCCGCAGATCGTTAAACTGCCTCAGCCTGTAAAACTGTCTGGGGAGGCGATCCGCAGGGATTATCGGCCCTCTGTCTGTGCCCGACCACACGACGTTACCGTTGTACGAGAGCGACGCCGTGGCTGACCTGTACCGAGCATCGTCGCTTATGGTTCCCACCGCCGCTCCTGTAGACAGCCTCCAA
>DATHJK010000152.1:0-4770 GCA_035316225.1 Pyrinomonadaceae bacterium | reverse complement strand
GGGCGGAAGACGGCGTTGCTATGGTGACGAGTCCTGCGCCTGCGCTCATCGCTGCATTTGCCGTAAGAGCAGGCGCGCCGGTCATCCCGCGCGAGCCTGCAATGACCAGCGCGTGGCCGTGCGTGTTCTTGTAAGAGTCCGGCGTGTAGCGCGTTCGCACAAGCCATCTGCGTGCGTCATCTGCTTCGACAAGATAAAGACCGGATGGGGATTCGATGATGAGATTGCAGGGCGAGCCGATGTCGGCTACTGCAAGCTCGCCGCAGAATTCGGAAGCTGGCGGAAGAACATTCGCCGGTTTCGGAGCAGTGAACGTAACGGTCAAATCCGCACGTACAGCCTCGCCGATTGGTGTGGCTGAATCGGCATTGAGGCCAGACGGAATATCTATTGAGACAACTAGAGAATCCATGTCTTGGGAATGGCCGGTGCCAGTTTCATGTATTCTCTGAAGGTACTTAACGGCTTCTAAATGGATTCCGCTGAGCGGGCGCGTGAGTCCAGTGCCGAAAATAGCGTCAAAGAAGATGTCATGTTCCAGAGATGTAAACTGGTGCATCTCTTCTTCAGAATTACATTCATAAAACGAGAGGGAGCCGGGCGAGTTGCCCGACAACTCAAACACTTCGGCGTCAGGATGGCTCGTGCTTTTGGATTTGCATCCCTCACAGATGCTGCGCGCGATCTCAAAATTTATGCGGGCATCGCCTTTTGTATTCTCGAAATGTCCGAAGAGAGCCAGGTGTACATGAGCGCCCATCAGATAGAGTATGCGAGCCAGCGCAGCGCCGTCGCCGCCGTTATTGCCGGGGCCGCACAGCACAAGCATGCTTTTCTCTCTAAGACCTTCTGTAAAACGGGATGCCACCTCTCTTGCTACTGCTGCTGCCGCAGATTCCATCAGGATAATGGATGGAATGCCGAAGCGCTCGGTAGTCCGTCTGTCAATATCGCGCATCTCTGTTGAGGTGATGACTTTCTGCACGAGATGAATGATAAAGAGAGAGCGCCGGAAAGGCAAAATGAAAAGGCAAAAGCCCTGAGCCGTTTAGCTTCTCAGGGCTTTTGCCTTGAAAGTTCAGGATGATTGCCGCTTCTGCCGCCCGCGCCCGCCTGCCGCTGCGCCTATGACCTTTGTTCGTATGTTACGGATAAACAGGTAATGAGCGTTCTTCTCCAGGAACTGATTGAAAAATCTTAAAGTTAAAACAAAGAATAATCGGCTTGCCAACTGTCTTTCATCGGCGTCCTCTGAAAGCGCGGGTGAATCTTCCAAGCAGAGTTCTAGCTTCACCAAGTCCGAGCAGAGTGGTGACCGCGAAATATGTAAGGCCATAAGGTATAAGCACCAGCCCGGCAACGATGAGCGGATGGTGTCTTCCGATTGCGAGCTTTATTGCCCAGCCGACCCCAGCGCCTACGACCGCTCCCGCCCAGAGCTTCACAAGGTAGGATGCCGGAAGCCCCGTGCGCCCTACTCTTCTATTGAGCGTGCGCCGTAACAGATAAAATTCAACCCAACCCGCCAGCCCGGCAGAAGATGTTAGCCCGGCAGCGCCCCACTGTTGTGGGATGCCAAGCAGGCGCGGCAACGGAATCGCAAAGAGATAGCCAAGCGCGGTTGTCAGAAAGACTCGAATGGTTGCGAAGATGAGGGGCGTGCGCGTGTCGTGCAGCGCATAGTAGGTCGAGGAATAGAGTCGCCCTAGAGTTGAAGCCAGAAGTCCAACGGTCGAACCTGCAAGAATCGCCCAGACGTAAAGCGTGTCATCGTTAGTAAACTTTCCGGTTCTGTAAAGCACCGCCGTGATTACATCGCCTAGAGCCAGGAAGGCCATCGCAGACGGAACTATGAAGAACGCTATCTGGCGCAAGCCTGCATCCAGCCGTTTTCTGAGAGCATTAGCGATCTCCTCCGAGCTTCCCTGAGCGCGGGACATCTCAGGTAGCTCTGCTGCTGATACGGACATACCGAAGAGGCTGACGGGCAATGTGTAGAGGCTCTGCGCGTAAGTGAGCGCGGCGACTGCGCCAGTGCCTAAGAGACTGGCGAGCAGCGCGTCAACGAAGGCACTTATCTGCACAACGCCGCGACTGAAGAAGACTGGAAAAAAGTTGCGCACGACCATCTTCACATTCTCGGAAGCAATGTCCAGAGCCGGGCGCAATCGCTTGATGAGTGTGAAGACAGTGGGGAGTTGAACAAAGAATTGCAGCGCGCTTCCGATGACAGACCCCCACGCCGTTACTAATGCAAGGTCGGATTGGCCCAAGCGGCGACCGTATGCTATCAGCGCCGTGATGATCGCCACGTTCCAGATGACGGGCGCAGTGTATGAAAGAAAGAATTTGCGGTGGCTGTTGAGCACGCCCAGACACCACGCGGAGAGCACTAGAAGACCAGCGCCGGGGAAAAAGATTTTGACAAGCTGAATCGTCAACTCGCGCTTGTCGCCGACAAAACCCGGTGCGATGGCACTGATAATATAAGGCGTGGTGAGCACACCCAGCAGAACTATGATCGAGGTAACCAGAGCCAGCAGCGTAAAGACAGCGCCCGCTACGTGGCCGGACTCTTTCTTATCGCCGCGCGCGAGCAGTCCTGCGTAAACGGGAATGAATGAAGCTGAAAGAGCGCCTTCTCCGAAAACGTTCTGCAAGAAATTGGGGATTCGGAAGGCAGCGTTGAAAGCGTCGGCAGCGTCGGATGTCCCGAAGTAGTAGGCGAAGACGCGCTGGCGCACAAGCCCTACGATGCGGCTGATAAGGATGCCTGCGCCAACCAGAAAGGCGGACTTTCCTGTAGCGACTGCGCGCCGCTCATGCTCGTCCGTCTTCTGCTCTCCAACAGTTTCGCCTTCAATTGCGCCGACGGGCGCATCAGTTTCGCCAGCAATACGACCGGCATCGTCATGCGCTCGCATCTCTTTCGCGCCAGAATGAGCAGATGGGTTGGCGTCCCGCGTGGAAGCTTCTTTACCACTGCCGGAAATTGAATCTTGATGTTGACGGTGTTGCTGGTCTGGATTTTCGTCGGGCGGTTGATTCATCTTCAAAGGTCGTAGTCTTTGATCTTTGTCAGTAGCGTCTTGTAGCTTACACCCAGTGCTTCCGCTGCGCGAGTCTTGTTGCCGCTCTGCTCGCGCAAGGCATCTGCGATTTTGCGCCGCTCTACGAAACGCACTGCGCGGTCTGCGGCTTCCGAGAGAGTCAGGGAAGCATCCATCAGCCCTTCCATCATCTGAGAATCGTCGCGCATGGAGCGCTGGCCTACGCCGCCCGCTATGCCCAGATCGCGCGGCTCAATCATAACAGAGTCTGCCAGTATGCATGCACGCTCGATTGCATTCTCGAGTTCGCGCACGTTGCCCGGCCACCTGTGCGCGCGTATGGCTGCGACGCTTGGATCACTCAAAATTGCAGGACGCCCGCGCAGTTCTTTACCAAGCTGCTGAGCGAAGTGGCGCGCGAGCGTTATCACGTCGTCGCCACGTTGGCGTAGAGGCGGAATCTCTACGGGAAAGACTGCAAGACGAAAGAACAGGTCGCTGCGAAACTCGCCTGCGTCGGCAGCGCGCCTTAAATCTCTATTGGTTGCGGCGACTACGCGCACGTCAACAGGAATTGCCGCGCGCCCGCCGATGCGGTCAATAGTCTTCTCCTCAATCGCCCGAAGAAGTTTCCCTTGAACCGACAGCGGCAACTCGCCAATCTCGTCGAGAAAAACCGTGCCGCCTGACGCGAGTTCAAATTTTCCGAGACGGCGGTCTGTAGCGCCCGTGAACGCGCCGCGCTCGTGGCCGAACAGTTCGTTCTCTATCAATGTTTCTGGAATGGCGGCGCAGTTGATTGCGACGAAAGGTTTGTCACGGCGCGGGCTGAGATGATGAACCGCACGCGCAAAAAGCTCTTTGCCCGTGCCGGATTCGCCCAGAAGAAGAACTGTGGCTTCCGTTTGCGCGACGCGCTGTGTCTCGGTAACCGCGCGCTTGATTGCCTCGGACTCTCCAATGATTCGCGGGAAACCGTAGCGGCGCGACCACTCCTCGCGCAGCAGAATGTTCTCCGTGCGCAGTCTGGCCTGCTCCAGAGCGCGCTCGACAAGAAGCAGCAGGTGATTCGAGTCAACGGGCTTTGTTAAAAAGTCGTGCGCGCCGTCCTTCATCGCCTGCACCGCTTCGTCAATCGAGCCGTATGCAGTCATCAGAACGACGGGGACTTCCGGGTCAGCCGCGCGCGCCGCACGCAGCACGTCAAGGCCGGAGCCGTGTGGAAGACGCAAATCCGTGAGCACAACGCGATGCGGAGCGCGCTGAATCTCCGCAAGAGCAACGGTCGTGTCAGGGCATTCGCTCACACTGTAACCGGCGTTCTCCAGCGTCAGGCGCAGCACGCGCCGCAGGCTGTCTTTGTCTTCAACGAGCAGGATGTCAGGCATGATGAAAAGCAGAATTCAGGAGTCGGAAGCCGGAATAAAAGCGGTCAAATAGTATTAGAAGATTGATTGAGCGTTCGGCGTTGAATGCTCTTCAAACATTCCGGCTCTCGAATTCCGGCTATTGAATTCTGCGTTTCATCATTCCCCGATACGGAGGATGTGTCAAGTGGGTTGTTCGCGGAAATTTTCAGGAGACTGTTAGTGAAGAGGGAACTGATTTCGGGGCGGGCGCTCGACCTCTAGCTTTCCTGAGCGACGTTCAAGAGTGATGAGTGATAAGAGGAAGGCTTTTCTTATCACTCATCACTTATCACGGTTTTAGTTAATGACCT
>DATHJK010000151.1:0-5585 GCA_035316225.1 Pyrinomonadaceae bacterium | reverse complement strand
GAGTTGGACGGCACACTCACGTCAACGCCCTCGCGCCGCACCTCTTCTATCAGGCGTTTGGTGTCGAGCTTCAATTCTTTGGCTAAGTCGTAAAGACGAACCTTGGAGGTAACGGTCATGCACTCCTTCTTCGACGCTTTTAGTAGAAACGGCGTCGTACGCTTTCAAAAAGTGATTGAGAAACTCCACACGCTTCCTCAGCCACCTTTTGATCGCGTTCAAAGAAGCGCGACTTCCAGAATGGCTGGAGGCGTGGGACGGAACGCGCAGGCGTTGCGCGCCCTCTTTTTATGGCTACTTGGCCGCATCATTGGAAGCATCCACTGGCTTCTCTTCTTTGCTCTCGACCGTAGCGGCCTCGCTGTAAACCGGTTCGGGAGCGGACGAAACTTGTACTTCGGGGGCGCTCGCCTCAGAAGCGAAATCCGCTTCAGGCGAAATGCCCGCATCCTCTTCAACTGGCGGCTCACCTTCACCGACACGCGATGCCGCCTCGATCACAGCCGCGCCTGAAGATGTAACGTCCGGAGCGGGCGTAATCGTATCGGGTCTGAGGTCGCGTGTGGTCTCCTGCATAGCCAGTTCATCAGCAGAGATAGGTTCGGCTTCGGTCAACGCAACAGGGTCTGCCGAGTATTCAGCAAGAACCTCCGGCTCGGCTGTGAACGGCGTGCCTTCGCGAACGGCCTCGTCATATCCTTCTGCGGTCATCTCGTTCGATGGCTCGACATCTGCGGCAGGCGCATTCGGGTCAAACTCTACGGAAGCTGCATGCTGTTCGATTGTCTCGCCTTCGGACTCTTCCGCGTGGTCAACCATCTCGGCTTCTTCCTCTTGATCGCTTTCGGTTGAAGCCGAACCTTCTTCGGAAGAAGACGAACTGGCCGCTTCTTCCTCAGCCCCTGTATCTGTGCTTTCGACATCTGCTGCGGCTGCGCTCTTCTCTTCGCCTGTGGCTGGTTCTTCAGACCCGGTAGCTTCAGCTTGAGCGGTCTCGCCCGCTTCCGCTTCAGCGCCTTCCGCATCTTCACCACGCCTGCTCGCGTCTCGCACGGAGATAACTTCGCTGGCAGCCAGCAGGATAGATTCAGCTTCGTCCAAACTGATATCGAGTATGTCAACGAGGTCGTCAACGGAGGTCGCGGCGAGCGCGTCAATGTCGTGTATGTCGCGTGCGTTCAACGAATCAGCCTGCTGCGGCGTGACGACTGCGAGCGCGGCCAATGGCACGGCCTGTCCGGAAGCTATGAGCGCGCCCATCTGCTGTGCAACCTCGCGCTTGATCTCCTCTTCGCTGCGTATGTCGATGTTCCAGCCCACCAGCTTAGTGGCGAGGCGCACGTTCTGCCCCTTCTTGCCGATTGCCAGAGAGAGCTGGTCTTCATTGACTATGACTTCCATCTGGCGATTCTCAATCTCAGTGATTCGCACCTGATTGACTTTGGCGGGCGAGAGAGCGTTAGCTGCGAACACTGAGGGTTCGTCAGACCATTCGATGATGTCAATCTTCTCGCCGCGAAGCTCTCTTATGATGGCCTGCACGCGAGAGCCTTTCATACCGACGCACGCGCCCACAGGGTCAACGTCGCGCTCATTAGACATCACGGCGATCTTGGCGCGCTCGCCGGGTTCTCGCACGCATGATTTAATGACGACGGTTCCGTCGTAAATCTCAGGCACTTCCATCTCGAAAAGGCGCATAAGCAGTTCGGGGCTTGTGCGCGAGACTTCAACCTGCGGGCCTTTGGATTCCTTCGAGACGTTGTTGATGACGACGCGAATCCTCTCGCCCTGATTCCACTGCTCGCCGCGCGACTGCTGCCCGCGCGGCAAGATGGCTTCCATGTTGCCGAGGTCAACGATGATGTTGCCGCGCTCGAAACGCTTGACGTAGCCGTTTACCAGATCGCCTATCTTGTCTATGTACTGCTCGTAGATGTTCGAGCGCTCGGCGTCGCGCACTTTCTGGAAGAGAATCTGTTTCGCCGTCTGGGCTGCGATTCTTCCAAGCTCCTCCATAGGCAGAGGTATCAGAAGCTGGTCTCCGACTTCCACTTCATCGCCCGCCATCTCGCGCGCCTCTTGAATGGAAAGCTCTATGGCCGGATTCTCAACGTCGTCAACGACGACCTTTGCGGCTGATAGCTCTATGCCGGTATCCATGTTCCACTCGACCTGAATGTCTTCGCCTGAGCGGAACTGCTTTTTGGCGGCGGCACGCACGGCCTCTTTCATCGCCTCTATGACGATTTCGCGGTCTATGCCCTTCTCCTGGCAAAGCGTATCAATGTTCTGCGCGATGGATGAACTCATAAAATTCAGAGGTTAGATGTCAGAGGACAAAGGTTAATTTCGGTCTTTTACTGACCTCTAACCTCTAGCCTCTGATCTCTTATCTATTCAGTTCTGCTTTCCGTGACCGTCTCTACCAGCGGCCATCTCGTGCTCGCGCCCTTTTGCGCGGCGTAACTCTTCTTCAACGTCAACTTCCAGATTCGCCTTAGCTACTACTTCGAGCGGGATGGAGATTCTTCCGTTCGTGCGGTCGTCGAAAATTACGTGATTGTCTTCGACGCCTACTATCTGTCCGCGAAAGTTGCGCTGGCCGTTAATGGCCTGGCGCGCTCTAATCTTCGCAAAGCTTCCTGTGAAACGCTCGTAATCGCTCTGCTTGTAAAGGCCGCGTTCCAGTCCCGGCGACGAAACCTCAAGGGTGTAGGCCGAGTGTATGAAATCTTCTACGTCCAGCACCGTGCCCAGATGATGGCTCACCTCAGAGCAATCTTCGTGAGTGACGCCATCCGGTTTATCGATGAAGACGCGAACTATAGGGTGGCCGTCGGGGCCAGCAATCTCGGCGTGAACAAGCTCAAGCCCATTATCTATACAGACCTGCTCTGCAAGTTCGCGCACGCGCTCTTCAATCGAAGCCTGCCCCATCGCCGCCTGAATCCCCCGGTCACAACTTGAACTCGCGCGCAAAATAAAAAGTGGGCGCGAACCCACCCCGGATAAAACCAGCGCGCTCCGAGCGAACTGGAAATTATAAGGGAAGGGCTGTCGGGAAGCAAGCGGGGCAGAGGCCAGGAAAGGGAGTTTTGGAAAAGCCCTGATAAGACTGGCGTTATGGGGCCGAATTATAAATTGCAGTTAGCCTCTTCCGGTTGCAAGAGAACTATTCGTCCTGAAGTTTGCGAAGATAGGATTGGAAGGCTTCGCGGTCGTCATCCGCCATTTTTATAATCTCAGCGCCGATGAGGTAATCGCTTCCGACCTTTTCGTAGCGGATGGGTTTCGCTTCTATCTCTACGGCTCCATCGGGTAGCTCCAGCATGATTTGAAGAGTGCAGTTTTCAAGCGCGAGATAATGCTCGTCAACCTGCTCCTGCGGCACAGAGAGCGCAAGCCCGCTCTCGCTCAGGTCGCATGTAGTTCCAGCCGCAGCCAGCATGCGGCGCATGCCTTCAGCCGTAGGTTTAGATTCAATAACGAGCGTGCTGAATTGCAGGCTCGCGTCCAGCCTCGCACGGTGTCGGGTGTGGCGGCGACGCTCCATCTAGGTTTTGCCTCTGTTCGTTAGCTGCCCAGTCTGCTCTTCACGATTTCGCTTACTATGCGGTTGTCTGCGCTGCGGCCTGCCAGACGCCCCTGCACGCTCTTCATCACTGCGCCCATCTCGCGCATAGAGGTTGCGCCCGTCTCCGCGATTGCTTCGCCTACGGCCTTTTCAATCTCTTCGCGCGTCGCTGCCTGCGGCAAATAGGATTCTATGACGGTAATCTCTGCGCGCTCTTTATCGGCCAAATCCTGCCGGTTGCCCTTCTCATACTGCTCTATGGAATCGCGCCGCTGTTTCAGAAGCGACTGAAGCAGCTTCGTCATCTCGTCGTCCGAAAGCTCGCCGCCCTTCTCTATCTCACGATTCTTCACGGCGGCCTTGACCATGCGCAGCGTAGAAGTGCGCGCAGCATCTTTAGCCTTCATAGAATTGGTCAGGTCGCTCGTTATGCGTTCATTCAAGCTCATAAGTTGCTTTAGCACATCATCGAACCGCCTGAAAGAAGGGATGAGGGATGAAATGGGTTGAATGAATTGCGTGTTGACCTGCTCACTACATTCTTATTCATCCCTCCGCCCTCATCCCTCATCCCTTTTACTTCCCGCCCGCTACCGCAGGTGGTACTGACCTCTCTTTATTAAAAGGGGCGCTATGAAAATAATAAGGTTCAGCGCCAGGACAATTGCTGCCGAGAAAAGGCAGTATTGACAGTAATGATGTATGACGAACGCCTGCAAGTAGAGAAGCCAGAACGTAACAAGAAGCATCGATGCGACAAGCGCTTTGAGCGCCGTGACCGCCCGCCTGTAATTGAAAGCCGCAAGCGTCGCCAGACTGAAGACTGCAAAATATGCCAGCGCGCCCAGTGCCGCCAGCGGCATGCCGCCTATGGAAGCGTAGCTGCTGCCCAGCACCTCGTTGCACCCTGAAGTTATAGTGCAGCGAAAATCCGCGCCCGTCAGGTATCCGATTGTCAGGTAAACTGCGTCCGTTAATCCGGCGAGCGACACAAGCGCGGCCACGTAGAAGAGCCACGCGCCTCGCTCGCGCGGGACAGTTCCACTCTCTTGCGCCTTTCGCTCTCCTAGTCCCACTCTCTGCTGCGCCGCGTCCATAGGTTATTGATTCACTCTGAGCATTACGTTGATAGCCGTGCGCAGCCCGTCCGGGCTTGTGGCTTCCGGGCGAAGCATGCGACCGTTGACGAGAAATGTCGGGGTAGCCTGTACTCCGCGCGTTTCTCCATCGCGCATATCCGACTCCACTCGACGCTTTGCTTCCGGGCCGTTCATGTCGCGCGTGAAACGCTCAAGGTCAAGCCCAATCTCGCGCGCGTAGCCGATGAACGCGGGGCCGGGGTCATCCGAAGTAGCCCATGCCTGCTGGTTCTCGTACAGCTTATCGTGCATCTCCCAGTATTTTCCCTGAAAGCCCGCGGCCTCGGCGGCCTCCGCAGCAATCATGGCGAACTTATGCTGCGAAACAATCGGGAAGTTGTGGAAGACGACCTTGATCTTCTCGCCAAACTCCTGCTCTATCTTCTTCAATTCGGGATACATCCTCCCGCACGGCGGGCATTGGAAATCTCCAAACTCCTCAACGGTAACCGGCGCGCTCGCGTTGCCGCGCACGTGCGCGTCGCTTGCTGTATTTGACTGCGCATTAACGTTAGTGTTCGCCAGCCCGTTCTGCTTTGACTTGCGAACTAACCAGTAGACTGAGCCTGCGGCGATGATTAAGACCGCGCCTATAATCAGAAAAGGTAAGTAACGTTTCATCAGCTTTCGATTTCTACATTATGGAATAGACGAACGAGAAGCATTTCGGATAATAACATTAGCTGCACGAAGAAAGGTAATGCAAGCCCCTCGGTACATGCGCCTAATTCAGACGAAAAAACGCATCCAGTCGGACAGAAGCAACCGAATGGATTTGGATTATATGATATGCACGGGAATGTGTGGGAGTGGTGCGAAGACTGGTATCATGATAACTACAATGGAGCACCTACGGATGGGAGCGCATG